>JAJZQK010000609.1 GCA_021847625.1 Chloroflexota bacterium | reverse complement strand
CACACCGACGAGGAGCGACGCATATACAAGGCCCTCAGAGCACAGAGCGACCGCGTCAGCCGGCTCGTGCAGACGATGCTCGAAGTGAATGAGATCCAGAGCGGGGAGATGACCCTGCACCGGGGCCCGGTGGACATCCGCGAGCTGAGCCAGGAGGCGGTGGAGACGATCCAATCGGGAGCGCCGAAGCACCAGCTCGCCGTGAGCTGCGAGCAACCGGTCATAGTGGACGTCGACCGCGAACACATCCGCCTGGTGTTGGTCAACCTCCTGGACAACGCCGTCAAATACAGCCCCAAGGGTGGCCCTGTGACGATCACCATCACGGCGCAGGGACGAGAAGCCGTCGTCGCCGTGCGGGACGAGGGCATCGGCATCGCCAAAGAGAAGCAAACCCGCCTTTTCGAGGCCTTCTACCAGGTGGCACCGATGATCAAGCCCACGACGGGCCTGGGCCTGGGCCTCTACGTCAGCGCCGAGATCGTGCGTCGGCACGGCGGGCGCATCTGGGCGGAGAGCGAGGCGGGCAAGGGGAGCACCTTCACCTTCACCCTCCCCCTCGCCCCGGAGACGACCTAGATGGGCCATTTCTTCTACGGCCTCGTGCTCGGTCTGGCGTTCAACCGCGACCGCGGGGTGTCGCTGCGCCTCGTCTCGGGAACGGAGCAGGCCCGGTGAGAGGTCACGGAAGGTCGCCGGGCCGCCTAGGGCGGCGGACCCGGTACCCACCGGCAACGGCAAGGCGGCCGTGGGAGCGAAGATACCTTCGTCCGCACGGCCGCCTTGTTTTGGCTGCCGAGATTGGTCCCGGTTCCTCTTGGGAGCCGATCGTCCGCGTTACTTCTTCTCGGCCTCCTTACCCTTCTCGATGAGGTCGCGGACCTTCTGGCCACCCTTGTGTCCGATCTCCTCGAAGTGCTCGTGGGGGTACTTCTCCGAAACCTTCTGGCCCCCTTTGTGGCCGCTCGCCGCCATGGCCTCCGCAGCCCATTCGGCCGCGGGGAGGGTGACGGTCCGGGGAGTAGGCATTCGGGAAGCCGGCATTGTATAGTCAGAGTTGCGCGGCGTGCGCCCGCGTATGCTCTGATCCAGAGGATGCTCTCTGGCGGCCACCGGCGGTCCCGCGGACCCGGCACGGCCCCGGGGATACTCGTCGTCGGCATTCGACTGCCGGGACGCGCTTGCCCCTTCCCCTTGTCTGCCGGCGGCAGCCGACGATAATTGGCTGCCGCCGTTGGCATGGCGCCATTTCTCGGTGTCGACAAATCCTGGCTATGGAACTGCCAGACCACCCGAGTCAATCATGGAGGAGAACGCAGTGGTTGTCACACCGAGGAACGAAAAGCTGGCCCGCTGGGTCGGCGAAATGGCGGAGCTATGCCGACCGGACGCCATCCGTTGGTGCGACGGCAGCAAGGCGGAGTACGACCACCTCATGGCGGGGATGGTGGCGGCCGGCGGGGCCATTCCCTTGGCGGAGAGGCCCAATAGCTTCTTGTTCAGGTCCGACCCCAGCGACGTCGCTCGCGTGGAGGACCGCACCTTCGTGGCCACCTCGAACCCCGCGGAAGCCGGACCCACGAACAACTGGCTGGACCCCGCCGACCTCAGGGAGACGATGCGAGGGCTATACGACGGCTGCATGCGGGGGCGGACGATGTACGTGATTCCGTTCTCGATGGGGCCGCTGGACTCGCCGATGGCGAGGATCGGCGTTGAACTCACCGACAGTCCTTATGTTGTCTGCAACATGCACATTATGACCCGCGTTGGCGACCGGGTGCTGGAGGTCCTGGGGAAGAACGGTGATTTCATCCCCTGCCTCCATTCGGTCGGGGTGCCGCTTGCCGATGGGGAGGCCGATTCCCTCTGGCCTTGCGCGCCGATGGAGCGCAAGTACATCGCCCATTTCCCCGAGGATATGGCCATCTGGTCGTTCGGTTCGGGCTATGGCGGCAACGCGCTGCTCGGCAAGAAATGTCTGGCCCTGCGCATTGCCTCGGTGATGGCCAAGCGCGAGGGATGGATGGCCGAGCACATGCTCATCCTGCGGCTGACTAGCCCGCAGGGTAGGCAGTACCACATCTGCGCCGCCTTCCCTTCCGCCTGCGGCAAGACCAACCTGGCGATGCTGCAGCCGACTATTCCCGGCTGGAAGGCCGAGTGCATCGGCGACGATATCGCCTGGCTGCGGATTGGCCCCGATGGGCGCCTGCGAGCGATCAACCCGGAGGCAGGCTTCTTCGGCGTGGCACCCGGCACCTCCTACCAGTCCAACGCGGCGGCGATGGATACGCTGAAGGAGAACGTCATCTTCACCAACTGCGCCCTGACCGACGACGGGCGGGTCTGGTGGGAGGGAATGGGCGAAGCCGCGCCGGCCCACGCCATCGATTGGCGAGGCAACGACTGGGCCCCCGACGACGGCCGGGAGGCCGCTCACTCCAACGCTCGCTTCACGGCCCCGGCCACGCAGTGCCCCGTGATCTGCGAGGATTGGGAGAAGCCCGAAGGGGTGCCGGTCGATATCTTCGTCTTCGGTGGTCGGCGGGCCAACGTCGTGCCGCTTGTCATGGAGGCCTTCGATTGGGACCACGGCGTCTTCCTGGGGGCGACGGCAGCGTCGGAGACGACGGCCGCCAACATCGGCAGCGTCGGCAACCTGCGGCGCGACCCCTTCGCCATGCAGCCCTTCTGCGGCTATAATATGGCCGACTACTTCCAACACTGGCTCGCCATGGGCGACAGGCTGGGAGACAAGGCGCCGAGAATCTTCTACGTCAACTGGTTCCGCAAGGACGCCGAGGGGAGATGGCTCTGGCCCGGATACGGGGACAACGTGCGGGCTCTGAAGTGGATGTGCGAGCGTGTGGACGGCCGGATTGAGGGTAGACGCACGCCCGTTGGCCTCCTGCCGCAAGAGGGGGACCTCGACCTCGGGGGGCTTGACATCCCACAGGATAATGTGAGAGAGCTCTTACGGATCGACGAGGAGGCCTGGCGGGCGGAGGTTCCCGACATCGAGCAGCACTTCGCACAATTCGGCGACCGCTTGCCAGAGAGGCTGCGGCGGCAGCTGGAGGCCTTCGCCAAGCGCCCGGAAGGGTAGGCGGGCCCGGTTCCCGCCTCCGCCGACGCAAGCCAACCGTTCTGAAAGGTGAACGGTGCGCCTTCTTGACTTGCCATTGGCGTACTG
>JAJZQK010000608.1 GCA_021847625.1 Chloroflexota bacterium | reverse complement strand
CCTGGCCCGCACGGCTAGCGGGCCGCAGAGTTGCGGGTTACAAGTTACTAGCGGATAGATACCTAGGAAAGGAGACAGCAAATAGCATGGAGGACTCCAAGACCCCTCTGCTAGACGAACTCGAAAAGGGCCCCTGGCCGAGTTTTGTCACGCAGATGAAGCGGGCGGCAGAGAAGAAGCCTGCGGCAAAGGATGCACTGGGACAGCTAGAGCTCTCGTACAGAGACAAGATCGTCCACTGGAAGCATGGTGGCATCGTCGGCGTACGCGGTTACGGCGGTGGCGTGATCGGGCGCTATTCTGACGTGCCCGAGCAGTTCCCGGAGGTAAGGGACTTCCACACCCTCCGCGTAAATCAGCCGAGCGGCTGGTTCTATACCAGCGAGGCGCTCCGCAAGCTTTGCGATATCTGGGAAGAGTTTGGCAGTGGCCTGACGAACTTCCACGGCGCCACCGGCGACGTCATCCTTCTTGGCACCACGACGCCGCACCTGCAGCCGTGTTTCGATACGCTGAGCCAGGCTGGCTTCGACCTTGGCGGTTCCGGATCAGCCCTGCGCACGCCGAGCTGCTGCGTGGGCCCCGGCCGCTGCGAGTTCGCCAACATCGACACCCTGGACCTCACTAACGACCTCACGCACACGTTCCAGAATGAGCTGCACCGGCCCATGTGGCCCTACAAGTACAAGATCAAGGTCTCGGGCTGCGCCAACGACTGCGTGGCGGCGATCGCGCGCTCGGATATGCCGGTCATCGGCACCTGGCGCGACACCATGCGCATCGACCAGGACGCCGTTCGCGACTACGTCAACAACGGGTTCGACATCCAGTCGCTGGTCGTCGAGAAGTGCCCGACCAATGCCCTGGCCTGGGATGCCAAGAACAAGGAACTCAAGCTGGACGGCGAAGAGTGCGTGCGCTGTATGCACTGCATCAACATGATGCCGAAGGCGTTGCGGCCTGGCGTCGAGAAGGGTGCCACTATCCTCATCGGCGGCAAGGCTCCTATCGTCAAGGGCGCCTATCTCTCCTGGGTGTTGGTTCCCTTCATGAAGATGGAGCCGCCCTACACCGAGTTCAAGGAACTCCTGTACAAGATCTGGGACTGGTGGGATGAGAACGCCAAGGTTCGCGAGCGCGTAGGCGAGCTCATCGACCGCATGGGCATGCGCACCTTCCTGAAGGCCGTCGACCTCCCGCCCATACCGCAGATGGTCATGGCCCCGCGTTCCAACCCGTACTACTTCTGGGACGCAGATGAGGTCAAATAGGACTTGGTGTTGAAAAGACAAACCACAAAGGTGAGGTATTGCTAGAATGACAATAGCCGAGACCGACCTGGGCCCCCCATCGTATAAAGAGATGCTGCCCGAGGTCATCAAGAAGAACTACTTCCAGTGGAAGTACCACGAGACCTTGCAGCCCGGCGTTCTGAAGCACGTGGCGGAGAGCGGGGACGCGGTCTACAGCGTGCGCGTAGCCTCGTCTCGCCTGCTGGCCATCGATTTCGTGCGTGACATCGCCGACCTCGCGGACCGCTACTGTGACGGGCACCTGCGCTTTACCAGCCGCCACAACATCGAGTTCCTCGTCTCCGACGTGGCCAACCTCGATCCGCTGATCGAGGACCTCAAGGGCCGGGGGATGCTCATCGGCGGGACGAACAACGCGATCAGCAACGTTGTCCACACCCAGGGCTGGGTCCACTGCCATTCGGCGGCGACCGACGCCTCGGGCGTCGTCAAATCCGTGATGGACGAGATGGCCCCTTACTTCACATCCCAGAAGATGCCGGCCAAGCTGCGCATTTCGCTGGCCTGCTGCCTGAACATGTGCGGGGCCATCCACTGCTCCGACCTCGCCATCGTCGGCGTGCACCGCAAGCCGCCGCGGATCGACGACGAGCGCCTGCCGAAGATGTGCGAGATTCCGACCGTTATCGCCAGCTGCCCAACGGCGGCCATCCGGCCGAACCCGAAGACCAAGAGCGTGACGATTAACGAGGACCGCTGCATGTACTGCGGCAACTGCTTCTCCGTCTGCCCGGCCCTGCCGATCGCGGACCCGGAGAACGACGGTGTGGCCATCTTCGTCGGCGGCAAGGTGTCGAACACCCGCGGCGGCCCGATGTTCTCGCGGTTGGCGATCCCGTACCTGCCCAACAACCCGCCGCGGTGGCCGGAAGTGGTCGACGCGGTGAAGAACATCGTCGACGTCTATGTGAAGAACGCCCGCCAGGGCGAGCGCATGGGCGAGTGGATCAATAGGATCGGCTGGGAGAAGTGGTTCCGCCTGACCGGGATCCCCTTCACCGATAAGCACATCGACGACTTCACGCACGCCACCACGACGTTCCGCTCGACGGCGAAGTTCCGGTGGTGATTCTGCCTGCCCTGCAGGCATAGAGGAGGTATCCTTCCTTGAGCGAGCCGGTTAATGACGAACTGAAGCAGAAGATCCTGGCGTACCTGGGGACGGTATCGAAAGCCAAGAACCGCGACGTGGCCAACGCCATTGGCGTTACGAAGCACGAGGCGGACAAGGCCATCAATGAGCTGGCCAAGGAGGACCTGATCGAGTTCCTTTATCTGGGCACTTCGTACGTGACCCTCAAAGGTAAGGGGCAAGGTTAGAGCAACGATCACAATGGAGGTGCCATTTAATGGCTGAGAGAGATTTCGGCGGTACCATTATCGAGGTTGACGAGGACGGGTTCATCCAGGACCCGCAGGCCTGGAACGAGACCGTCGCGAAGATGCTCGCGCAGGACGAAGAAGTCGACGAGATGGGCGAGGAGCATTGGAAGCTCGTCAACTATATTCGCGAGTATTACCTGAAGTTCGGTATCGCGCCGATGGTTCGCAAGCTCACGAAGGACACGGGCTTCGACGTTAAGAAGATGTACGCCCTATTCCCGTCGGGACCCGCCAAGGGTGCCTGTAAAGTCGCCGGCCTGCCCAAGCCTACCGGCTGCGTCTAGGCCTCGGTCCGATTCCCGGCCACTTGGTCTTGACTCTGAGCGCTAGTTTCGCGTTGACTAGCGCCAACGTCGGCGTGCCAGAAACCTGGCACGCCGACGTATGGAAACCATACTTGCCGTAAGGGAGCCGCATGCTTCTGGACCTCCTGTCAAAACAGAGGGGCCCGATTCTCAAACGTTGGGTCCAGCTGATAGCCGAAACCTATCCCCCTGATACCGCCCG
>JAJZQK010000607.1 GCA_021847625.1 Chloroflexota bacterium | reverse complement strand
ATGCAGCGCCAGGCGGCCGATCAGCACGACCGGGATCTGCCTATACGGCACCTTCTTGGCTAGGTCGGACGGCAGACTCTCACGATCGAGGGACCGCATGCTGAGGGTGTAGAAGCCGACGATCTTGCCGGTGGCGCCTTCCACCAAGACGTGGGGAACGGCCAGCCGGCGGCGGTAGTCCTGAAGGGCCTGCTCCTTGAAGTACCGGTCGAGCGCTGGAACGCCACAGACGAAGCCTTCGCGGTAATGCTTCGCGCCGTCTAGAATCTCGGAGTAGTAGTCGGCCGGCATCGCCTAGCGCATGTCCGCGTGCTTGCGATGCCACGCCATCGCCTCGTCCATCTTGGCATCCAGACGAGGGGGATTCTCCAGCGCGGCGAAGAAGGCCCGCGCGTCCCGCTCCGACAGATTCACGACTTCATAGGCGCGAACCGCTTCCTCGGCCCTGTCAAGGGCACTGCTCACCACGAAGTCGGTGAGGCTCCGGCCGGTCAGGTCGGCCGCCCTCTGCAGTATCTCCTTCTGCGAGCGGGTTACCCTCGCCCCCAACCGAACGTCCTTCATGCTTGCCTTGCTCTGTCCGTTTGCCCTTCGCCGCGCGTTCTCGGCAGAGCGCCCAGTGGCAGCCATTCGCTTCTCCTTGCTCTCAGTGCGTGTGATAGGCCCGACCAGCGCCGAGCGAACAATCCGTCCTGCGTCGACACGTTCGCGGCCGGCTGTCAGTCACATCTGACTGATTGTACAGCCAATGTACGCACAGTGCAACTCGCATGCCCTGGCGACCTGCGCGGCGGGTTCGGGACCTTCCCCCGGGCGGCCCAAGACCCAGGCGCGATGCGGGTACGCCGCATTGGCGGTCGAAT
This sequence comes from Chloroflexota bacterium, assembly GCA_021847625.1. The sequence goes on along the minus strand of JAJZQK010000607.1, from coordinate 2,341 downwards.
CCACCTGGCGCGCAGGCGGACGCCTTCTGCAGAGACCGCTTCGGCATACAACCTGCGCTGCTGGTGCGCCGTTTCTCGGCAATCGGATGCAGGAGGCGGGGCATGTTGAGGCGGTTGGTACTGCTGGCGGTGACGTTGGTCGTTGTGCTGGGGGCATTGCCATGGACGGCCGGAACCGCCGACGCGGCGAACGCAAGGGTCTATGTGAGTGAGTCGGTGGTGAATGTCCGGGCGCGACCCTCGCTCTCCGCGCCAGTGGTGATGAAGGTTCGCAGAGGAGATCCCATCATCGTCCGCGGGACGGTCTCCGGGCAGGCGGTGAATGGCAACTCCACTTGGTACGTTACCAAGTCCGGTTACTACATCTCCGACGTCGTCGTTTCCGATTCTCAGTCCGCGGCGACTATGTCTTCACGGTCGGGAAACTGGATCGACGTAAACCTGTCCACGCTGCGGGCGAACGCGATGGTTGGCAACCAGGCCGTTTATACGACGCCGATCGCTCCAGGCGGGTCGGGGTGGAGCACGCCGACGGGCACGTTCCGGATCCTTTCGCACACGCCCAGCAGGGACATGGATTCCTCGATCATAGGCATACCGCCGGGATCGCCTGGCTATTATTACGTGCCTAACGTGCCGTGGATTCAGTATTTCACCCAGCAAGGAGATGCCATTCATGGCAACTACTGGTCTGCTGATAGCGTCTTCGGCAACGCGGGCACGAGCCACGGCTGCGTCGGCATGCGGGTGAGCGACGCCAAGTACTTCTACGAGTTCGGGTCGGTGGGGATGACGGTAGTGATTCACTACTAGCGGCTTCGACCCTGGATGCCCAAAGCGAGCCCCGAGAGAGCGCGTCTTCCCCGGGGCTCGCCGTTTCATGTCAATTGGCTGGGCTGATGGCGACCCCGCGTTCGCCATCCGAAAGACGGCTCGGCAGCCTGTTTGACGGGTCACCGCTCAGGTTGGCCAGAGGTTACGGGTATGGCAGTTGATCGGGTTAACCAATTTGTGTGTTAGCTATTGACTGCATCACAACCTAGCGCTAGAATGAACCGGTGGTTTCCCGGGGGTGCCTGCTTTCCTCTGGTCGGGTGGTCAACGGGGTTCGGAAGCAGGAAGAAGGCGCCTGGCGATTGCCACGGTGCCGTTTTCTATGTGGACGACAGGAGGGCCGGTAGTCAACGTTGGCGGACACGCGGACGAGGTTGGGCTTGATGGACGACAAGCGGCTCGCGGCCATCGCGGTCTTGGCCGCCTGCTGCTGGTTCGTCCTGTCGCTGGTGCCGCGCACGGCTGATGGTGCCGAGGTCGGCCTTGGCGCCAGCGTCACCGTCCTTGAACCCGCGGAGGGCGCCTACGGACTGACGGTCGAAGAGGCTCACCGCTGCTATCGCGGGGAAGACGCGCTGGGCGAGCCGGACGGCGCCGGGGCGTGGCTCCTGAACGGCGGGCGCCTGGTCATAGAGCTGGAACGGACCGTGACGGATTGCGGCCAGGTGGGCATCTGGCTGACGACGGCGGGCTGGGGCGATCCCGGCCTATCAGTCTTCGTATCCGAGAATGGCCGGAGCTGGCAGCGGGCCGGGGCGCGCGCCTCCGTCGCCGGGCTGGACCGGCTGCAGCTGAGTGGAGACTACGGGGCTATCCGGTACGTGAGGGTCATGCGCACCGGGAGTTGGTTCAGCGTCGTGTTTGTCGACGCAATCCACGTGGAAGGGAGGTAGTGGACGAGCCAAGCACTAAGTAGGCCGGATATATGTGGTGGCGGAGGAGGACGCCAGGAGCCCGGGGGCGCCGCCTCGCTGGCGATTGGGAATCAAGGAGACTTTAGGAAGGCGGACGAGATTCGCTGTAAGGAGGAGAATGTGAGAAAGGTCTTCCTAATCTTGGTCCTAATCCTAACCCTGATTACGGTGTTGGTGCTGCCGGCGGCAGCTGCGGAGACGGTTCCTGCGAGCGTTACCGTCAACGAGTTTATCAACTTCACGGTAACCGATCATGGCGGGGATAACAGCCTAAGCTTCGGTAATGTGAATCCCGGCTCAAAGAGCCCGGAGGTCTCCCAGACCGCGGCTGCCGGGGCTGTCACGCTATCCGTAGGTGCGGAAACCAATGTGAACTGCAACCTGCAGGTGGCCGGAACAAACTTCACGTCGCCGAGTGGAGATAGCATTCTTATTAGCAATGCCCTGTGGGCGCTGAGTCAGACAGCAACTGGCACGGCGCTTACTATGGAGTACCAGACGATCGGTACGTCCAGTGCCAACACGGCCACGACCCTGGATGTATGGCATTGGCTCACCGTTCCAGCCAAGAAACCAGCGGGCACGTACACGTC
>JAJZQK010000606.1 GCA_021847625.1 Chloroflexota bacterium | reverse complement strand
AGACGATGCTGAGCGAGGAGATTGACTACCCGGTCACTGCCTGGTGCTTGGAGGACACGTTCGTCTGTGGGTTCGACAGGGAGGGCTTCGAGCAGCTCGTCACGGCGCATCCCAACATCGGCCTCCAGGTGATCAGGAACCTCAGCAGGCGGATCGCCTGGCTCACCAGTCGCGTGGATAGCCTGTCTGCCACCAACCTGGAGGAGCGCCTCTACCGGGTGCTCGCCAACGTCGCGCGCGAACACGGGGTCAGGAGCAAGCGGGGGTTCGTGATCCAGTTCCCGCTCACCCACGAGGACCTCAGCTTCCTGGTGGGGGCGCACCGGGTCAGCATCACGCGGGCGATGAAGGAATTGGAACAGTCCGGCAAGATAATCAAAGACAGAAAGACCTACATCATCGCAACCTAGGAGGAGAAACCGATGGCAATCCTTTCCGTCGAGGCCAAGTCCGCCATAGCCGAGATCCACCCTGGGCTCATCGCCACGGCCGATGCCAGTGGCAAGCCCAACGTGTCGGCCAAGGGCACCTTCCGCCTCCTCGACGACGAGCACGTTTTGTTCGCCGACGTGAACTCCCCACGTACCATCGCCAACCTGCTGGAGAATCCCCAGGTCTCAACCATCGTTCTAGACCCGGCCACCCGCCGCGGCTGCCGCATCTGGGGCCGCGCCGAGGTCTTGGACTCGGGCGAGTTGTTCGATGGGGTGAACCAGGGCCTGGCAGCCAGGAATCTGCAAGCCAAGCACGTGGTCCTCATCAGCGTCGACGACTTCGCGGTCTTCTAGCCAAGCCCTGCGCCAGCCTCGTGGGCGGCAGGAAACGCATGGAAGGGAGAAAGCCGTGGGATTGGAGAGTGAGGTCAAAGCCCTTGCGCGGGAAAACGGGGCGGCTCTCGTCGGCATCGCCTCCCGGGAGAGGCTGGCCAGCGCGCCGCCCTCGGCGGACGCGGGTTATCTGCTGCCGTCTACCCGCTCCATCATATCGTTCGCCATCCCGCTGGACCGAAAGGTCATCAGAGACTACCTAGGCAAGAAGGACTGGCTGGGCCACGGCGCGGATCAGAAGCGCATTTACCGGGGGCTCTACACCATCGCCGACGGGTTGGCGGATTTCCTAAGGGGCAGGGGCTTCGAGGCACGGGGGGTGGACGCCAACAGCATCTACCGCCCCGAGCCGGGCGGGGCGACGCGCATCAACGCCGTGCTGAGAGTGCCGGACTTCTCACATCGCTATGGGGCCGTGGCGGCAGGGTTGGGCTGGCTGGGCTGGAGCGGCAACCTGATGACGCCGCAGTACGGCTCGGCGGTCTTCCTGGGATCGGTGCTTACCTCGGCAGAGCTGGAGCCTGATCCACTCCTGGAGGAGAACCCGTGTGACAAGTGCAAGCTGTGCACGACCGTCTGCCCGGTAGAGATGGTGAGCAAGACGGAGAGCGTATCCGTAACCATAGCGGGCAGGGAGTACAGCTACGCCAAGAAGAGGAACAACGCTCGCTGCCTCATTGGTTGTATGGGCTACCACGGCCTGGCGCCCAATAAGAGGTGGTCCACCTGGAGCCCGTATCGGGCCGATTACCCTCTGCCAGAGGACGAAGCCGAGCTGGTCAGCCTGAGCCGGCGGCTGCGTGCGGCCGATCCGGATATGCAAAGAGGCAGGGGAACGCTGACCGAGAGAGACAAGTGCTTCGACCAGAAGGAGACGTACATCAACACCTGCGCCAACTGCGCGCTCATCTGCTGGGAGCGACGCGAAGATAGAGAGGAGAACAGGAGCATACTGCTCAACTCGGGCCTGGTAGTGCTGACGGCCGGGGGCGAGCGGCTGGCGGTAGCAGCAGAGCGTGCAGGTGTGATAGAGGTAGACACGCCGCGCGGTGTGAGGGTAGCCACGATCAGGGATGGCTCGGTTGGCAAGGCGTCAGGCACAGCGTAGGCGCAACCGAGGCTAGGCCACTCCGTACTGTGACAGGTCGCTTGCGTCGAAAGTGCTTGTCCCAGCGATCAATCCCCCATTGATCGTGATCTGAGATAACGGCCCGGCCCATCACGGCGAGGCGATCCGAGCGTATCTGGCCACGCCCCGTCCGAGCCTGCACCTGGTCGTCTTGCCTGGTTTCAGTTTCATCTTCAATGCCCGACGAGGCCCTTTGACCGCGGGCCTTCGGCGACCCCAGCAGGCCCATCCACCAGCACTTGTAATCCATGCCAAGGTTGACAAGGTCGTCCTCCACTGGCGACAGCCCGTCCAAGGAGACGGCGCGGGGGTGACGTAGGCCAATGGCTGCGCTTGCACGCAGACCGAGTGCTGGACGGAACGGGGGTTCACAGGGGACTGTCGCTTCGTGTTGCTGACGACGTACCAGTAGTTGCCGTGACGGTTCTTGGTCACGACCAACCTGAGCACTCCCATCTTCGGGGCATAGACCTGCAGGGCCACCGCTCTGAGTGCCAGTTGCTGACGCCACTTGAGCCTCAGATTCAGGGCCTGCCTGGCAACGGATTGCTTGCGGCCACGATAGACGACATTGGTTCGCGGGCTCAGCGTGCCCACCCAGACCAGACCCAGACTACCCACCATCTTGGTTGGTGAACCAACCCGCCGTGTACTGGATGTCAAAGACGATGTACTGGCAGGCAAGCCAAGCCCGTTGCGACAACCCCCTTGAGCATCTGCTCGGCCAGTTGCAGCTTGGTGCGGTAGTCGTGCTTGGCCACGGAGCGTTTTGGTCGCCAGAGACGGAAGGCTATCGGCACACGCCAGTGGCTGTCCTCACTACACCAGAGCAGGACGACGATGTGCAGCCCGTAGACCTTGCGCTTCTTGGCGAAGGAGTAGGTCCAACCCGCACAGGGCAGCCTCTTGGCGAAGGCTTTCTCGACGACAACGTCATCCAGACAAACGTAGCCCAATGGTTGGCGCTTGGCCCAAGCGATCAGCAGCTTCATCAAGGCCCGCGTGGAGAACAGCATCAAACGCAGCAGGCGGTTGAGGGCATCGTGACAGCGGCCGGGGAGGAGGCGTGTGACGCGTGTCTGCGTCTGGCGCACGTCGAGCAGGGTCAAGCCGGTCACGTAGAGGGCGATCAGAGCCGCTGTCGTTGGGCTGCCAATCCTAGCGATGCCGGGTCGGCCCGACATGAGCACGACTTGGGCATGGAGACGCCTTGTGGTACCATAAAGCCGATATGCCACGAGGGTAACCTC
>JAJZQK010000605.1 GCA_021847625.1 Chloroflexota bacterium | reverse complement strand
GGGTATCTGGGAAGTACAATCGGGGCGTCAACAACACGTCCATTCCAAGGCGATGTGCTGCGTCGGCCTGGAGCGCGCCGCCGCCATCCTGCGCGACGCGGGGCGGCAGGGCCACGCCGAGCGCTGGGCAGAAGCTGGCGCGAGGGCTCGCCGCTACGTCTATACCCACGGCTACAGCGAACGATTAGGCGCCTACACGCGCACGGCGGGCGGGAACGAGCTAGATGCCAGCCTTCTGCAGCTGCCGCTTGTCGGCTTCGAGGATGCCAAGGAAACGCGGATGCGCTCCACAATCGAGGCGATCCAACGCGGGCTCAGCCGGGACGGGTTTCTCTACCGCTACCTGGGGCCGGATGGCCTGCCGGGGAGGGAAGGGGCCTTCGTCGTCTGCGGCGCCTGGTTGGTGCAGTGCCTGGCCAAACTGGGCAGGCTCGACGAGGCCCACCAACACTTCGCGCGCCTGCTCGCCTGTACGAACGACGTTGGCTTGCTCGCCGAGGAGTTCGACCCGGCGACGGGAGCCCTGCTCGGCAACTTCCCGCAGGCCTTCTCGCACATCGGCATCATCGGCGCCGCGCTGGCCCTAAGCGAGGGGCACTAGCGCTTGTAGGTCAGCCGGTAGAACGTGCCGAGGATGCCCCCGTAGATCACGTGCGCGACGAGCGTCGCCAGCGGGGTGCGGCGGCCGTAGTTAAGGGCGAGAAAACCGGGCGGTTCGAGCTCCCGCGTTGGCTGGGGGCCCTGGAACTCGGATGCCATCCGCGGGTGGAGGCCGGGCAGAGTGGGCAACCCGACGAGGAGCACGAAAAGCCCGTGTATCGCCCCGATGCCGGCCCCGAGCCACCACGTGGCGCGCCGCATCTCCTCGAAGGCCAGGGCGTAGATGAAGGCGAACAGCCAGCCGTTGACGAAGTGCATCAGGAAGCCGAGTACCTTGGCGCGGTCGCGATCCGGCGTGGCGAATGCGCCCAGAATGAAGGGAATGTCCATACGCGTAAGACCCAGGGCCTGGGACGCGCGCATGAGCGTCGTCAGCACCGTCGTCCCTGCGAAGCCCCAGACCATGGCGCTGCGGAAGTTCATCGGCTTCCTCCCCCGGTGGTGTGCGCCCCTTCGCGAGACGCTTACATATCCATGCTACCCTACGCCCGCGCCTCCGGTCAACGTAACCTTACCGACCGGGACATCATTCACGGCTGGGAAGCATGCCAGGTGGGAACTCAGTCCGCGGGTGGGAAGTCGGCGAGGGGAAGGTAGTTGTCCTCCCCTCGCCGATGGCATACCTGTTGACCTAGCGGGCGACGTAGCCGCCGTCGATGGCGAGGATGTGACCGGTGACCATCGACGAGGCGTCGGCGGCGAGGAAGAGCGCCGCCCCGACGATCTCCTCCGGCTGGCCGACGCGTCCCATGGGGATGCCGGCCTCGACGGTGGCCCGGTATTCGGTGTCGTACTCCAGGATCTTCTTCACGAGCGGCGTCTCGAACGTGCAGGGGGCGAGGGCATTCACCCTCACGCCGCGGGTGGCCCACTCGACGCCCAGCACCTTCGTCAGCTGGACGACGCCGCCCTTGCTGGCGCTGTAGGCCACGGAGTTGGGCAGGGCCACCAAGCCGCCGACGGAGGCGAAGTTGACGATGCTGCCCTTGCCCTGCGCGAGCATCGTGCGCCCGAACACCTGGCAGAGGCGGAAGGTGCCGCTCAGGTTGACCGCCAGCACCCGCTCCCAGTCCTCCTCCGGGAACTCCTCGGCCGGCATCCGCTTGGTGATGCCCGCCGCGTTGACGAGGATATCCGCGTGGCCGAAGGCGGCCAGCACCTCGTCGTGGAACGCCTGCACGTCGGCCATCTGCGTCACGTTGACGCGGCGGCCGAGGGCCCGGCGACCCTTCCCCTCGATACTCTTCTGGACCGCCGCCAGCTCCTGGGGCAGGACGTCCGCCAGGGCGACGTCGGCCCCGGCATCGGCGAAACCAAGGGCGACGGCCCGGCCAAGGCCGCTCGCCGCCCCCGTGACCACGGCGACGCGGCCCGTCAAATCAAACATCTTCAGCGTATCCGACAATCTGCTGCTCCTCCCTGAGGCGTAGTGCGCAAGGGGACCGCGGGTGCGCCCGGTCGAGCGGTCGCCCGCGCCTGCTGCCCTCAGTCTGTCACGTCCGATAGGGGTTGTCAACGAGCACATCCGCCGGCATTTTGCCCTCCAGGAACGCCGCCACGCACGCTCGCAGGGGAGACGGGGCGCCGACGGATATCTTGACAGCCTGGGGGTGACCAAATATACTGTGGCCGCTAATCAATGGGGGCAGCCCTTCGGCGACGACGAAGGCCCCGCCGGTTACGAACGGCGGTAGGCGGCCCGGGGGTGCGGGATGGACCCAGCCGGCAGGCAGGGCTGGGCGGCATTCGCAACCTCCGTCGGCCACGCGGGCACCGGCTTGGCAACGAAGGTCGGGGCCGGTCGCCCTTGCCGACTTGAGGCTGCAACATTCTGTGAATTGAGGAAGTAGGGGAGACAATGGCTAACGAGAACAGACCCCTGGTCTCCTGGCTCGGCCGCAGGCTGAGCCGCCGCAACGCGCTCGCCGCGCTTGCTACAACCGCCACCGCTGGCCTCTTGGCTGCCTGCCAACCGGCCGCCGTGCCTGAGCCCAAGCCCACGGCCCCGCCGGCGCCGGCCGCGTCCACGCCCAAGCCGACCGCGCCGCCGGCCCCCGCCGCCGCGCCTACCCAGGCGCCCGCGGCGAAGAAGCTGGTGCCCATCACCATCGCGTCCGGGCCGGCCATCGACCACGTTTCCGTGTTCGCGGGAGTGGACAACGGCGTGTTCGCCCGGTACGGGCTCGACGTCAAGGTCAAGCTGTACCCGACGGGCGTGGAAGAGATCAACGCCATCCAGGCCAACGAGTGCCAGTTCGGCGTGCTGGGCTCGGTGCCGCTGCTCACCAGCGTGGACAAGGGCATCCCCATCGCGCTGGTGGCGCTGAATCACGGCGACGCGACCAAGACCGTCTACAACCAGAACCAGGGCGTGGTGGCCAGCAAGGCGTCGGGCATCCGCGCCGGCCAGATCGCCGACTTCAAGGGCAAGAAGGTCGGCATCCCCCAGGGTTCCGGCGCCGAACCCTACTTCAAGGGCCTGTTGAAGCAGGCCGGCGTGGCGGAGAAGGACGTCGCCATCCAGAACATACAGCCGGCCGACGTGATCAC
>JAJZQK010000604.1 GCA_021847625.1 Chloroflexota bacterium | reverse complement strand
CCCGCTTCCGCGGGGATGACGAGGGACGTGGGCTCGACTTGGGCAAGGGCAACATCTCCACGACCGGTTACGATAACCAGCACCTGGCCACAGTCGCGCCAGACCATTGAATTGGGAAGAAGAGGGTCATGCCTAGTCAAATCTCGAGGGCGGAAACGGCGGCCAACTACGACCGGCTGAGCAGATGGTACGATCTGCTCTCGGCAGGGAGCGAGGGCAAGTACATCGCCCTCGGGTTGGAGAAGCTCGACGTCAAGGCGGGCGAGACCGTCCTCGAGGTTGGCTTCGGTACGGGAAGGGCGATAATCGACCTCGCCCGGGCCGTCGGCGAGAAGGGGAGGGTGGTCGGCGTCGAACTCTCCCAGGGCATGACCAAAGTTGCCCGGGGAAGGGTCACGGAGTCGGGCCTTGGCAGCAGGGTATCGCTGCTTCTGGCGGATGCACGCGCGCTGCCCTTTGCGGCGGAATCGCTCGACGCCGTCTTTATGAGCTTCACCCTGGAGTTGTTCAACCCGAGTGACATGGCGAGCGTACTCGATGAATGCCGGCGATGCCTGCGGCCGGGCGGACGCCTGGGCATGGTGACCATGGCCAAGGTCGCCCGACCGACCATCATCCAGAGGGCCTACGAGTGGGCGCACGAAGCATTTCCCCGATACATCGATTGCCGCCCCATCGACGTTAGGCAAGCCGTCCAGGGCGCGGGTCTGACGGTCGGCGCCACCTTCCGCGGATCGATGTGGGGCCTGGCCGTCGAAATCCTCTTGGCCAGCAAGACCTGAGGACCTAGCCTTTTCCCGCCAGCCTCCCCTCGCTCCAGAAGATCTCGTGGATGCGCTGATTGACGGACTTGAGCGTCGGGTAGAGCTCCCGGTAGACTGCCTCGTAGTAGTTGGAGTACGCCCGGTGTCGGGCCGGGTCGGGCTCGTAGACGGTGGCCGACCTGACGACGGATTCCGTGGCCGCCTCGTAGGACGGGAAGACGCCCGCGCCAACGCCTGCCAGGAGGGCGGCACCCACCGCCACGGCCTGCGGCACCTCGACGATCTTCACCGGCCGGCCCGTCACGTCGGCCCTCGTCTGCATCCAGAGGGCGGCCCGTGTGCTGCCGCCGATGGCCGTCAGCTCCGCCTCGCGGGCGACGGGGATTATCTCGCCCAGGGACTCCAGGTTCTCGCGCATCCAGTAGCTCATCCCTTCCAGCAGCGCCCGCACGAAGTGCCCCCGGCCGTGGGCTGGCGTTAGGCCGACCATCGCCGCCTTGGAGAGCTCGTCGCGCCAGGGCGTGGCGATGCCGCGCAGGTGGGGCAGCCAGAAGACGCCCTCCGAGCCGGGGGGAACGGCTTCCGCCGCCGCCAGCGCTGCCGCGAAGGCCCGGCGCCTGCCCTCGGCGGACTCGGCGGCCTCCGGCCAGAGTTGCGTTACGAGCCAATCCAGCACCTCGCCGCTGGCGACGATCCCGAAGTGGACGACGTAGTGGTCGGGCATGACGTAGGCGTACTGGCAGTAGCCGCGGTCGATCAGGCGCTGGTCGGTGCTGAAACTGTCGGTGACGAGGAGGCAGGCCTCGGCCGTGCCCATGGAGTCCAGGAGGGAGCCCGGCCCCACGTTGCCCGCGGCGAAGGCGCCGCAGAGGTGGTCGTGGCCGCCGGTGACGACGAGCGTATCCGGCGAGAGCCCTGTTTCGGCGGCCGCCTGGGGCGTTACCTGGCCGACGACGGTGCCGGAAGGGTGAGGCTCGGGCATGAGGTCGGCGGCGAAGCCGGCCCGCCCGAGCATCTCGCTCGACCACCGGCGGGCGCGCTGGTCGAAGGCCATGGTGCGCGAGGCCACGCTGTAGTCGGTGGCGTAGGTGCCGCTGAACTTCCAGAGGGCGAAATCCTCTATGCACAGCCACTTGTGGGTGTGGCGGATGACCTCGGGCTCGTTGTCGCGCAGCCAGAGGAGCTTGTTAACGGTGTATTTGACCTGGATCGCCTGGCCCGTGATCTCGAAGACCCTCTTGGGGCCGAGCCAGTCGTGCCAGCGCCTCGTCTGGGGCTCGCTGCGCGGATCATTCCAGACGATGATCGGGTAGAGGTAGCGGCCGTCGCGGTCGATGGGCACGCCGGCCTCGGCCATGCTCGCCACGGCGACGGCCTTGATCGAGTCGGCGCGGCCGGCGGTCGCCTCGCGCACGGTGGCGACGATGCCCTCCCACAGCTGGGCGGGGTCGTACTCGCCCCATTCCGGCTTGGGATGGCGCGTAACGGTGGGCCGGTCGGCGACGGCCACCACCTTGCCGGCGGCCGGATCGAAAACTACCGCCTTCGTGTTCGTGGTGCCGACGTCTATTCCCAGCAAGTATCCCGTGTCCATCGTCTCAGTTCCCTCCCGAACGTTCAGAGGCTCGCGGCGTTGATGGGGATGGCGACAGGCCTCTTAGAAGGCCTTGCCCGAAGAACCGAAGAGCCGGATCTTCTCGGCGGTCGTCTCGCGCACGACGGCGAGCGCCGGGGGCATCAGCACGCGCGGGTTCAGCTCCGTGGGCCGCTCCGCGTAGGCCTTCTCCATCTCCAGGCGCAGTTGCTTGATCAGCTCGGTCGCGACGTTGAACTTGCAGATGCCGCCGGCCACGGCCTCGGCGATGACTTCGTGGGGAATGCCTGAGCCGCCGTGGATCACCAGGGGCCGTTTCGCCTGGTCCCTGATTGCCCTGATGCGCGCCAGGTCGATGCGGGCCGACCGCTTGATCATATTGTGCACGGTGCCGACGGCGACGGCCAGGAAGTCGGCGCCGGTCTCCTCGACGAATGCCTTCGCCTGGGTGGGGTCGGTCAGGGAAGCGGCGATGTCGTCCTCGGTTGGATTGTTGGCGATGCGCAGCACGCTGCCCAGCTCGGCCTCGACGCCGATTCCCACGGCGTGGGCCATCTCGACGATCTGGCGGGTGATGCGCACGTTGTCCTCGTAGGGCAAAGAGGAACCGTCGAACATCAGGGACGTGAAGCCGGCCCGCAGGCAGGCCACGTTCCGGGCGTAGGTGTCGCCGTGGTCTAGGTGCACGGCCACCGGCACACGGGCGGCCTCGGCGGCGGCCCTGGCCGTGGCGGCGGCTAGGTGCAGGCTCATGAAGTCGATTTGGGCCGGCGCCATCTGGAGAATGACCGGGGCGCGCTCGGCCTCCGCCGCCTCGACGATCGGCCTGACGAGATCCAGGCAAGAGACGTT
>JAJZQK010000603.1 GCA_021847625.1 Chloroflexota bacterium | reverse complement strand
TGCATTCCCGCATCGTGGACATAGAGGTGTAGGAGGGGAAGTATGCTACCGCCGGCCGTTCTACTGATCGTCGTGCCCATACTGGCCTTCGTGACCATCGCCCTCTTCGCCTTCGCCCTTGCCGCGCCCCGGCGTTCCGAACTTCAGGAGCGTTTGAAGGCGTACGGCTACGACGTGAAGGCCCTGAGCGGCGGCGACCTGGCGGAGCCGTTCTCGGCCCGCATACTGGCCCCAATTGGCGGGATGCTGCCCCGGCTGGTGCGAAGCCTCGCGCCCGAGGCGATGCGGGAGCAGGCGCTGGCCCGTCTGGAGCAGGCGGGCAGACCGATGAGCGTCAACCGCTTTCTCACCGCCCGTTTCCTAGCCATGCTGGCGTTGCCCACCATCGTGCTGCTCCCGCGGCTGCTCGCCCGGGACGTCGGCATGCAGCAGTTCATTATCGCGGTTGCGCTGCTCTACATCGGGAACCGGCTGCCCGACATCTGGCTCAGCTTCCAGATCGACGCGAGGAGGGCTCTGGTGCGGAAGGCCCTTCCCGACGCCCTCGACCTGATCGTCGTCTGCGTGGAGGCGGGCTACGGTCTGGAGGCGGCCATCGCCAAGGTCGCCGAGCGCACCAGCGGCCCGCTCACCGAGGAGTTCAGGCGTGCGCTGGCCGAGATACGGCTGGGCAAGCCGCGTCGCGAGGCGCTGCACGACCTCAGTACCCGACTCGGCGAGCCCGACGTGCAGTCCTTCATCGCGGCGATCGTTCAGGCCGACCAGATGGGGGTGAGCATCGCCCAGGTGCTCCGGGTGCAGGCGGACGCCGTGCGGGTCCGCCGCCAGCAGCGGGCGGAGGAGAAGGCGCTGCAGGCGCCGGTCAAGATGCTCTTCCCGATGTTTCTCTTCATCTTTCCGGTGCTGATGATAGTCATCCTGGCGCCGGCTGCGATCAAGATATCTGCCTTCTTCGCTCAGATGGTGGCCCGCTGAGTAGCTGGAGTGAGTAACTGGAGAAGGAGAGCGGGTCCAGAGCACAGCATCTGGCACCGTGCTCGGTACTGAGTGCTGGGGTTTGGCGCCTTGTGATGCCGGTTTCTGTGGGACCACGGAGGATGGGGCGATGCGAAGCCCTGGAGACGCCGGGGGTGGGAACATCGGCAGGGAAGAGAGTTGCCCGCACCTGGGGCTCGAGGGAGACCAGTCTAGCATCTCCCTGAAGCCATCGCCGCGGCATCGCTGCTACCTCTGGATGGAGCGCAGCCGGATCGACCTGACGCACCAGGCGCGCTTCTGCCTCACCGATTCCCATTCCATCTGCCCATGGCTATCCATCGGAGGGACGCCGACCGCCCGGCTGGATAGCGCCGTCTTCCAGTTGCGTCGCGCCGCGCGGTGGGTGCTCGAGCGGTCCTCTCGGCGTGCCCTTGCCATCGCGGCTACCTTCTGGACCTGGTCGGGGACATTTCCATGGCCCAAAGTCCGCTATGTCGCGCGGCGGGGGCTGCGCTACTTGGGGTCGTGGGGCCAGCAGGCTCTCGTCGGGCTCGGCCATTTCGCCCTGCGCCTGGGTGCCATGGGCTGGGATCTTTCTGGCCGACTAGGGGCCGGGATCGGGAGACTGGCCGCGACCGAGCCGGTGCCGTCGACCATGCCGGCCGACCCCCCTGCCGTGGAAGAGGTCCCGCCGGCTCCACCGCAAACGCCGTCACTGGACCGGCTACCGATGCAGAAGGCCACCCTCATCTGGCAATGCGATGCCTGCGAGACCATCAATACCGGCCCGTTGCGAGTCTGCCATTGGTGTGGCCGGCCATCGCCACCGGTAGAGGAGGCGCTTATGTCCAGCGGTGACGAACTCCTGGCCCAGGGCCTGGCCGGCCTGAAGGCTGGTAATGAGGAACTGGCCTACGACTACTTCGCAAAGGCCTGCGAGGCATCGCCGAGCAACGAGCTTGCATGGCACTGGCGGGCGAAGACCGCGCCGACCGTCGACGAGGTGATTAGCTGCCTCCAGCGGCTTCTAGAGATCAACCCGGGGAACGCGAATGTGCGGGCGGACTTGAAGTGGGCGCTGCAACGCCGGAAGCATGCCCAGCCCGAGCAGGCTCGACCCGACCAGAAGCGACGTGCGGCGGCGGAATCGCGCTCGCAGAGGGTTACGGTGCAGCTGCGGAGGATCACCGACGAGTTGCGATGGTGGGTGCTCCAGCTGGCCGCGGTCTGTGCCTTCGCCCTTGCCCTCGTCCTCACGATCCCCTACGTGCGCCTCGCGGGGCCGCCCGACAGGCCGGAGTTAGGGGAGTTCCTGGCTCTGCTACCGGCCCTAGACCTGCCCAAGTTGACGGTGCACGCATCGAGTCTTCCTGCCTTCGACGTTGGACCTGCGCTGCCCCTCTTACTCGGGCTGCTCCTGCTGCAGGCGGCCTTCAGCGTGGCTCGCCGGGGAGGGTTGGGCACGCGGGTGAGGATGGCGTTGCTGGCCGCGGTGGCAGGGGGACTGATGCTGCACTTTGGCACCAATCCCCCGGCTCCGTGGTACGCCGCCGGCCTTGCCGCTGTCGCGGTCGTGGGGGCTCTGCTGGGTGGTGCGCCAGTGGAGACCCGGGAACACGACGGGACTTTCAGCGTCTCGCGGAGACGCTGAGGCCCAGGCGAGGGCATATGGAAGCCGTCTGAGTGGACCACCGACTCACCTTAGAGCCTATCCGATAACCTTGGCAGCCCGAAAAGTGACCTCGGCTTATGTCTGCAGCGAGGGTGGCGGCAAGGTTGTGCTCCGCCTTGTTAGCGGTCTGCGGAGTTGGTATAGTGCGGGCACTACTCACCAAGAGAAGGTCCCATGTCCCTGAGCCGCAGAATCGAAGCCGTGGGGGACACAGCTGAACAAGAGGTGAATCGCAGCCAAGGGGAGGGGATCAGGGTGCTCGTCATCGAGGACGAGGCGACGATCGCCGAGTTTGTCGTGATGGGCCTCTCCTACGCTGGGTTCCAGGTTGCAGTTGCCAATGATGGCAAGCAAGGTCTCGACGAGTTTCGACGACTCCGGCCCGACGTCGTCGTTCTGGACGTGATGCTGCCGGAGATCGATGGTTTCGCGGTACTGCGCCAGATCCGGCTGCAGAGCGATACTCCGGTGATCATGCTCACGGCTCGTGGCGAGGTCGATGACCGAGTCCAGGGACTTGATCTTGGTGCCGACGACTACCTGTCCAAGCCCTTCAAGTTC
>JAJZQK010000602.1 GCA_021847625.1 Chloroflexota bacterium | reverse complement strand
CCACACAAGACTCACACTTGAAGGGAGATCGACACAATGCCCGAGATCACAGACCGTGTTCCGCAGAAGGCCGAGTTCAAGTTCTACGGCGTCGGCACCATGGTCGACATGCACACCGAGATGCCTGAGGACGGCCGCCGTCGCACCACGGTCGTTCTCCAGTCCAACGAGGAGGTCGGGCCCGGTCGCGAGCCCAACCGCGTCCAGGTGACGTTCCGCGGCGAGGCGGCCGTCGAGGCCGCCAAGATCGAGACCGGCACCCCGGTCATGGTCGAGGGCGGGCTCGGTGGCACGATGTTCACCGACAAGGGCGGCAACAAGCGCGCCTTCGCAGGCGTGTCAGGCCACAAGATCGCCGCTGCCGAGCCCGACGAGCTGCAGGGCTTCGTCTTCCAGGCGCGTGGCATCGTCGCCCACGAGCCGTCCTACGGCGAGACCAAGGGCAACGCCATGGCCAAGGTGATCCTCGAGCGCAGCTACAACGGCTTCCTCGGCCCGCAGGCCAGCGACATCGAGATCGCCGGGTTCCGTGCGCCGGCCATGCTGATGCGCGAGGCCAAGCCTGGCCAGGAGCTCTACGTCGAAGGCAGCGTGCGCGGCCGGACCTACATGAAGGACGGTCAGGAGCGCTGGGCTACGGACCTCGTCGCCCGCGACGCGATCGTGCTCGACACGCCGCAGGCCAAGATCGGCCAGCAGGTCGAGGCCAAGGGCGCTGCCATCAGCGCTTAAGGGGTCTCCAACATGCGCTGCATGAAGTGCGGAGCGGAGATCACGGGAACCATCGCGGACTCCCTGAGCCACGTCTGCACAGCGCAGCCGAAGAAGGACGAGGACCTGGAGCGGCCCGATAGGCCGCTCCGTTCACGTTCCTTGGGTAACGACAACTTCGGCCGGCTGATCACAGCCGCAAACAATCGACGGGTCGAGGTGCAGAGCGCTGGCGAGCAGTCCGAGATCGAGGACGAAGAGGAGAAGTACATCCCCGACGACCTCGACCGCGAGATCGAGCTCGCCAACCGGCGCGACTTCGGGCCCGGCGAGGAACGGGAGGACCGCTACCAGCGCGGAAGCCTCGCAGACGACGTCCAGCCGGAGATCGACCGGCGCAGCGTCGACGCGGAGGTTCCCACCGACACCTACGACCGCGCCGAGTTCCTGGCTCGCGAGATGCGGTTCCCGAACGAGCAGCGAGCCCTCATGAAGGACAAGCCCCTCGATCACGGCATGGTGAGCTTCCTGCTCACGCCGGAGGAGAGGGAGGAGTTTCTTCGCACGGGCAAGCTGCCGCAAGTGTCCGAGGACCGCAAGCACTATGCCGACCAGGAGCGTCAGGTCGCAGGTCAGGCACCACCGCAGGCTCAGGCCCCGTCCCTATAGACCCTCTCCCCTCCCGCCCCCGGCAGAGCACTGCTCTGTCCGGGGGTTTTCTGTGTCCGGCAGGTGCCGCAGCCGGTGGCGCTTGCGTCAAGGGACGCTTCGCTCGGGCTGCGCCCGCCCTTGACTCCTGCGCTCCGGCCGCGGCCAGGCGTTGGCGTTCCGAAGGGAGCGTGATGACATGGCCGCTGTAGCCGTCCTGTTCGTGATCGTCCTGCTCGGCGTCGGAGCCGCCGTAGGTCTCGGCCTCTGGCTCGCGGATCGCAAGGAGAGGAAGTCGATGCGGTGAGGACCGCCAAGCAGAAGGCCGGCTTCGCCCGCGCCGGGCTACGCCTCAACACGCCTGCGCCGCGCGTCGAGGAGGTCCGCAGGTATCGGACCCGCGCCGAGATGCGCCGGGAGATCCGGCGCATCCAGAAGGAGATGGACGCATGCCGGGCGCGCTAAACCGCTTTGCGCCTCTCGCCCAGCTCGCGTACCACCCACAGGCGTTCGCCGTCTACGACGCCATGTGGGTGGTGCTCCTGATCGCCGCAGTCCCGTTCGCGCTGCGGCTGCGCCAGGCGGCACACGCGATCGACCGGCGGATCCGGTGGGAAGCCGAGACCCTGCAGAGGGGGCAGTGACCGTGACCTTGCCTGAAGCCGCCGCGTCCGTGGCAGCGCTCCTGCTCGTCGGCCTGGCGCCCGCGTTGGCGCAGCGTGCCCAAGCCCGCCAGAAGGCCGAGCGCAGGCTGGCCTTCCACCGCCAGTACGTCGTGCCCCTGCAGAGATTCGCCCGCGAGAGAAGCCGCTAGGAGGTGCCGGACATGATGGCCTGGCTGATTATCGGGATCGCGGTTCTGGCGTTCGTCGTCGGCGCAACACTGGCGGGCACCTACACCTTCGCCGGGGTCTTCCGTGGACAGCGCGGCCGCCTCCTGTCCGTGGCGGTCCTGGTCGCAGTCGCGGCCGTCTCACTTTCTTTGGGCGCACAGACTCGGAGCACGGTGGCGTACCTGCAGTTGCCGACCGCAAACCTGCAGGCCCCCGGCAACTCGATCCAGGTGCCGTGCGTCATCGGCAACGTCGCCAACCAGACCTGCGAGATCGACACCGGCAACGGCATCCCCGGCGTCCTGATGTCACAGAGCCTGCTGGCGCAGGTCGGCGGCACGCAGATGGGCCAGCAGAACGTCGCGGGCGTGGCAGGGAGCGTCCCCGCCACCACGGAGATGGCGACCATCACGATCGGCGACCGGAGCCAGACAGTCACGATCTACGGAGCTCAGGGCTGGAACGGCCCCATCCTTGTTGGACCATACGTGCTCTCGCAGCTCTACGGCTCCATGACGATTGACTTCAAGGACAGCCTCCTTCGCCTCGGCGGGGTCAGGCTCGTGTCTCCATCCAGTACGCAGATCGGGCAGGACAACATCATCCTGACGCCTCCTGTGCAGCCCACGGGTCAGGTTGTAGCGACGCCTTCACCGCAGCCGCGGCTGTTGCACCGGGATCTGGGGGAGTAGGTCCATGAGAAAGATTCGGGTCCAGATCGGAGTCGACGACCCCATCGAGATTCCGTGCGCGACCAAGGCGGAAGCCATCAAGCGCGCGGAGGGTCTCGTGAGCATGTTCCGCCGGGCCGGCAGCGGTCGGCCACCTCTCCAAGTCCACGGGTCCGCTCGCAGAGGGTCCTGGACGGTGGAGGGGCTCCACGATCCGATCAAGGTGACGGTGGCCTAGCGAGGAGTCCGGTAACGGGCTCCTCGCTCGCGTTCTAGGGGGGTGAGGGCTTGGGCATCGCAGGATACCGCAAGATCGGCGGGTGGCCCGTGACCAAGCGCGTACAGGCCAGGCTC
>JAJZQK010000601.1 GCA_021847625.1 Chloroflexota bacterium | reverse complement strand
GCCGCCGCCCGGAAGGTATCGGCGGCGGCGAGCAGCACCTGGTGGCCCTGGCGGTTCAGGTAGTAGCCGAGCTTGGCGATCGTCGTCGTCTTGCCCGTGCCGTTCACGCCCACCACCATGATCACGTTCGTCGCGCCCCGGGTGAGGTGTAGTTCGCCGTTGCCAGACTCCGGCTTGAGGATGGAGATCATCTCCTCTTGGAGGATGCGCTTGGCCTGAATGGCCTCACGGATGTGCTCGAAATCCACCCGCTCGCGCACCCGCTCGACGAGGGTCGTCGCCGTGTTGATGCCGACGTCGGCCTGGACGAGGATCTCTTCCAGCTCCTCCCAGAAGTCTTCGTCGATGACCCGCCCCTCGAAGAGGCCCATCATGCGGTTGAAGAAGACGTCTTGCGAGCGGCGGATGCTCTTATCTAATTTCCGTAGTCTATCGAACATCTAAGCCTTTACTTCTCAGCCTGCTCGGTCGCCTCCTGCCCGTCCTGCGCGGCCACCTCGTTGAGGTCGGCCAGCAGGGCCACGGGGTCGATGCCGTGGGCGACGGCGCCCTGCTCGAGGTTCTCGAATTGAGCGACGGCGCAGCCGAAGCAAAAGAGGCCGTGGCGCAGGAAGACGGGAACGGAGGCCGGGTAGCGCTGCACTACCTCGGCGATAGGCATATCTTTGGTAATAAGATCGGACACGAATGCTGCCTCCACCTTGAAATCACGTCCGGGTATTCCCCACGGAAAGTATAACCACGCCCGCCCCGGGCGTCAAACAGGAAGGAGGGGAAAGAACGCTCGGTGGCCGAGTGTTGCCGGGCGAACAGGAGTGGGGTGGGGATGGCCCGCCCGCGGCTGAAGCCGGCGGGCTAAGTCAACGAAGCCCCTCCGGGGCTGGGTACGCCCCACTCCCAGCACCCAGTTCAAGGACTACGTCAGGCTCCGATGTCGCTTACTTGTCGTACCTGCTGCTCAATCCGCTCGATAGGGTGCACAAAATCTAAGTCTGGTCCTCGCTGAGCGACCGCTCCAGAACCGGAATCGTCGATCCTCGCGCGTGGTGCGATTGCTGACCCTGGATGTAGGACACGACTCTGGCGAGCTGCTTGCCGTCGAACGGCAGGACCCCGTATTCGGCTTGCCAGGCGAACGTGTCCGCCAGGATCAACTTGTGGTTGGCGAAATGCGAGCTGTTGCCCTTGACCTGCGCGACGAACTGGGACAGCGCAAGGCTCGGCGGCACCGAGGCCGCCAGGTGTATGCGGTCCTCTGTGCCGCCCACGGCATGGACGATAGCCCCCAACTGCGTTGCCTTGCTCGCGATGACCTGATAGATCTCCGACGCGAACGTTGGCTGAATGAGGGGTTCCCGGTCCCGCGTGGTCCAGACGAAATGGTAGAATAGCTTCCAGTAGCTCACTCATGCTCCGAGCGGCCTTCCTCAGCGGGTTCAGGTTGGCCTTCATCATCTTCGCCGTGCTGTGCCTCGGTGGTGTGTTTGCCTCGTTGGCCCGAGGCAAGACACGTGTCGAAGCCCCGGCCGGCCCGCCACCGGGGGTGGTGCATCATCCGGCCGGGCATCGACAGACGGAATCGCGCTAACGGCGTTTGCCTGGACCCAATCTGACGGCGGCAGAGGACAACAAGCCTCTACGGTATGATGATCGTCTTCAGCGAGGACTGGTCGTCCAGGGCCTCCGCTTCCTTGCGGAAGACCTCGCCTATCTCGGCCAGCTTGTAGCGGCGCGAGGTCTCCAGGATTTGCGGCACCCTCGTTCCGCGCCTGCCCGTGTCATCCCCGCGGAAGCGGGGATCCATCGAAGAGGCGACTGTCGGCAACGTGCCCCTCGGCGTCATCCCCGCGGAAGCGGGGATCCATCCGGTATTTGTGGGGGCCCTGGCGGCTATCAAACCTGCCTGATAACCGTTGGCACGGTCGAGGGGCGACCGCCGAGCCCGGGCATGAATGCGCCGGGCTCATCCCACAAAGCCCCTCCGGGGCTGGGAGAAGACGACCCTCACCCTGACCCTCTCCCTAAAAGGGCGAGGGAACCCGCGCTCGGCTGCACGGCGGTTGTGTGGCAATAGGGTGATGCTTGCTTTGACGCTAAAGGGCGACCGTCCCGCGTTGCGGGACTTCCTGCGGTCGCCGGTAGCCCCTACGGCTTGCCGGCGTTTCTCTGCTCATAGGACCGTGCGCTCGGTGGCACGTGGGGGCGCGCGGCCCCCGTCCGGGGGGCCGCGCTGGGTGAGGCTGGGCATTAATGCGCTGGGCTGTGCGCTACGCCTCGGCGGCGAGGTGGTCGCTGTAGTAATGCATGGCCTCGCGCATGAAGGCGGCTAGGCCGGGGCGCACCTTCTCGTAGGTCGCCGTGAAGCGGGGGTCGTCGACGTAGAGGTCGCCCAGGCCGCGGAACATCTCCGGCGAGCACTCGTAGAACCGTTCGTTGATGAGACGGTACCACCGCCCCACCTGCTCCTGCACGGCCGGGTCGGCGGGACCACGCTCCATGTTATCGGCGATTGTCTTCGTGAGGTCGCCCATCTCCGCTAGGAGCGCCTCCCAGTCGGCCTTGCCGTAGTGCGCCGTGCGCCGGAGCGACTCGTCGACGTGCTCCGAGCCCCAGCGTTCGCGCGCCTCCTCGGTCCAGGCGTCGATCTGCTTCTGGTCGAAGCCCGCGAACATCTCTTTCTCGCTCACCTTACTGCCTCCCTCTAATGATTCGATCGTCCGCTCGACGGACTGAATCAGCTTGTCCAGGCGCTGCCGCTTCTCCAGCAGCAGCCTGCGGTGCTCGCGCAGGGCCGCTTTGCGGTCGTAGCCCGGACTGTTCATGATCCTCTTGATCTCGGCCAGGCCGAAGCCCAGCTCGCGGAAGAAGAGGATCTGCTGCAAACGCTCCAGGTCGGCCTCGGTGTAGAGCCGGTAGCCGGCCGGCGACACCGAGGCGGGCTTGAGCAAGCCGATATGGTCGTAGTGGTGCAGCGCGCGGACGCTGAGGCTCGCCAACGCCGCCACCTTCTTCACCGTGTAGGCCACATTCCCACCTCCCAGAGTACCCTACACTATGACGTAACGTCAGGGTCAAGGGGTTTGCCTCAACGTATGTTCCAAAGACGAAAACGCTGTTATTGCTCAGGGATAATGTCCGCTAACTGCTCAGCGATAATGTCCGAGTCAAGTGGCAGAAGGCCTCAAGTGCCGGCAAAGAGCCAGGCGCGCTGCTTGGCCTTAGCCC
>JAJZQK010000600.1 GCA_021847625.1 Chloroflexota bacterium | reverse complement strand
GCCAGAGGGTGACCAGCCCGGGAAGGGCCAGGGTAAGGAAGACGACCTTGAGCGCCAGGGCGAAAGTGATGTTCCGGCGGATGGTCGTTAAGGCGCGCCGGGAGAGGCCGATGGCCATGGGTACCCGGTCCAGATCGTCGGCCATCAAGGCGATGTCGGCGGCCTCCAGGGCGACGTCGGTCCCGGCCGCCCCCATGGCGATGCCAACCGTCGCCGTGGCTAGGGCGGGCGCATCGTTGACGCCGTCGCCGACCATGGCTACCTTGCCGTAGCGGGCCTGCAGATCTAGCACGGCCGCGACCTTGTCCTCGGGCAGCAGCTCCGCCCGATATTCGTCGATGCCCACTTCGCGGGCGATCGCCCGGGCCGTCTCCTCGTGGTCGCCGGTGAGCATCACTACCCGCTCAACGCCGGCCCGGTGCAGCTCCCGCACGACGTCCTTGGCGGCCGGCCGCACCCGGTCGGCGACGGCCAGCAGGCCTACCATCTCCTTCTCCGTGCCCACGACGAGGACCGTCTTGCCTTCCTCACGCAGCCGGTCGACGAGCGCCGAGGCGTCGGCCAGCGAGACGCCCAGCTCCGTGAACATCCGCGGGCTGCCGACGTAGTAGGTCGTGCCGTCGACGGCGGCGCGCACGCCCCGACCGACCACCGCCTCGAAGGCGTCCACCTCGTGGGCGTTGGCTTCGGCTTCGCTTTCGTGGTGCTCCTGCTCCAGGGCCGACGAATGGCTGTGCGACCCGTGGTCGTGCCCGCAGGCGCAGGCTACGCCCCCTTCTTCGACGTGATGCTCGGCGTGGTCGTGGTTGTCATGTGAATGGTCGTGATGCTCGTGAGCATGCTGCTCGTCACCGCGGTTTTCGTGAGCGTCGTCGGCCTCGTGCTCCTCATGTTGGTGGTGCGCATGCCCGTGGCCGTGAGCGTCGGCCGAGGATTCGCGGACGATGGCGGCCGCCAACGGATGTTCCGAGCGGCTCTCGATCGCCGCCGTCAGTCCAAGCACCTCCGCGGCCGTCAGGTGGTTGAGGGGCACCACGTCCGTCACCTCCGGCCTGCCCACCGTGAGCGTGCCGGTCTTGTCGAAGGCGACGACCCGAATGGCCCCGGTCTCCTCCAGATGGGCCCCGCCCTTGACGAGGACGCCGAGCCGCGCCGCGCGGGCGATCGCCGAGACGATGGACACCGGCGTCGAGATGACGAGCGCGCAGGGGCAGGAGATGACGAGCAGCACCAGGGCGCGATAGAACCACACCTGGAACGGCTGGCCGAAGGCGAGCCAAGGCACCGTGGCCAGGGCCACCGCCCCGGCGATCACCAGCGGCGTGTAGTAGCGCGAGAAGGCATCCACGAAGCGCTGCGAGGGCGCCCGCTGCGCCTGCGCCTTCTCCACCAGGTTGATGATCCGCGATATGGTGTTCTCGGCGTACGGCTTGGTCGCCTGGACCTCCAGATAGCCGCGTTCGTTGATACTGCCGGCGTAGACCTCGTCGCCCACGGCCCTGTCCACCGGCACGGATTCGCCTGTCACGGAGGCCTGGTTCACCGCGGAGGCCCCGGCCACGACGACACCGTCGACGGGGATCTTCTCGCCCGGTCTAATTACCACGACCTCGCCTACCCCTACCTGTTCGGCCGGCAGCGAAATCTCCGCGCCATTGCGCTTCACCCGGGCCTCGGCGGGTGCCATGTTCATCAGCGCCCTGATGGCGCCGCGGGCGCGGTCCATGGTGTAGCCTTCCAAGGTGTTGCCGAAGGCGAAGAGGAAGATGACGGTCGCCCCTTCTGCCCATTGGCCGATGGCGGCGGCGCCCAGCCCGGCAATCGTCATCAGCACGTTCATGTCCGCCGTCCGGCTCTTGAGCAGGGCGTACAGTCCGCTGCGCGCCGGGTGGTAGCCGCCGAGGATCATCGCCAGCGCGAAGGCGACGTCCGCGCCGGGGGCCGGACCGGTGACGGCAGGCGCGCCGACCAGGCTGAGGATGATGCCAACTAGGAGCGCTACTCCCGAGGCGCCGGTGAGGACCGCCCGGCGATTGCGGAGCCAGAACGACCGCCGACGCTCCCCGGCGGGGGCCCGCAGAGACATGGCCGTGTAGCCGCTGGCCTCCACGACGCTGGAGAGCTTCGCGGCACTGATCTTGGAGCCGTGCCGAACGACGAGGGTGCTGCTCGCGAAGTTCACCTTCGCCTCGGCAACGCCGCCCATCGTCGCTATGTTGCGTTCGAGCGTGAGGGCGCAGTCGGCGCAGTCCATCCCGCCGATGCGAAACTCGGTCGTGGTCTCGGCGGCGGCCGGGTCGTCCACGCCGTAGCCCATGCCTTCGATGCGGCCGACGATCTTGGCGAGCTCGACCAGCTCCGGCTCGTACTCCAAGAACACCGTGCCGGCGGCGAAGTTGACCTCGGCCGTCACCACGCCCGTCATCTTGCGCAGCCCCGCCTCCAGCTTGGCCGCGCAATCCGCGCAGTCCATGTCGGCGACGGTCAGCGTCCGGTGGGCGTACTTGCGACCGAGGGCCTCAGTCAGGTCCTTCATCACGGTCTTCACCTGACCGGGAGAAACGACGTCCGGGTCGTAGCTCACGGTGAGGCTACCCCGCCGAGGGTCGGCGGCAACTTGATCCACCCCGGCGATGAGCACGAGTGATCCACGCAGGCGGTCCAAACAGTGCGTGCATTCTCCGTTGTGGGGTAGACTAGGTTCTACTTCGATGGTCCGCAAAGATATGCCTCCAATTGCTCCCCTGTAAGCCCCGTGGGCACTGGAGGGTTCGTTCAGTCTTCCCTCTGGTTGACAAGTATCTGTTGCCGCTGTCGCTCGGCGCCGGCCTCGATGGTCTCATGGGCCAGATGATGCAGCGAGGCGCTGAGCAGGAAGCGAACGTGGGAATCGGCGAGAGAATAGAAGACCTTCTTGCCTTCGCGCCTTGTCTTGACCAGCTTGAGCATGCGCAGTAAGCGCAGGTGCTGGGATACGGCCGGCTCGGAGAGGCAGGTGATGGCGGCGAGGTCGCACGTGCAGAGATCCTGCAGGAACAGGAGGTGCACGATCTTGGCGCGGCTAGGATCGGCCAGGGCGCGGAATATCTCGGCCAGATTGGCGTAGGCGTCCTGGGCCAGCAGCCCATTGCGGCCCTCGTTCACCCGTCCCGGGTCGGCACCTTTGACCTCGCAGGTTTCCGCGAACTGCGCCGACGCCGTCGTCTCGCTCTGATCGTCGTTCACCATCTCTCCTCCAGCGGCGGA
>JAJZQK010000599.1 GCA_021847625.1 Chloroflexota bacterium | reverse complement strand
CCTGAGCAACAGCCAGATCAGCCAAACCAGGCCAGCCCCGGCCACAGTGCCGCCCTCCAGGAACACCTGCGTCACGAAGCTGTGGGTCTCGTTGGCGATGAAGTAGCCCGATTGATAGCGGTGGTAGAGGTCGATCCAGGCGTTCGCACCGTAGCCGACGATGGGATGCCCAAGAATCAAGCGCAGGGCGATTCCATCCATGATCCAGCGAGCTAAGAGATTGACGCTATGGATCGAGATGGCGCCGACACGGCTGCCCACGCCGGCGGGCGCCAGGCGGGCGAGGACGTGGAGCACTTTGCCGCGCAGGAGGAGCCCACCGACCGCAATGAGGATAACGGCCACGGCGAGGTAGGCCTGCATCGCCCGCCGGCCGAAGATCGCAAGAGGCAGACGGCCAAGCACGGCCGCTCCCACGTAGGACACCGCCATCGCAGCCAGGAGCCAGGCGAACAGGACGAGCGAGTGGCGATCTGCCGCCAGACTCACCGGCCCGATCAGCGCGAGCCCCAAGACCAGTCCCACCAGACCGACCACCCCAACCCGCCGCCGACCCTCCGGGTCCAGCACGCCGATGAGCAGGATGAAGGCCAGAGGGAACAGCACATAGACGCCGCGACTGAGGGAGAGATAGAGCCCTAAGGCCAGGGGCACGCCAGCCGCGGCGTAGGCGCTTCGCCACCATCGGCTTACCTCGTCGGCGGCGAGGGCGTAGAGAACCATCAATCCTAGCGCCATTGCCGCGCCGAAAGCGTTATGGTACTGGAGTGAGCCCGTTAGGAAGGGCGCCGTATAGGCCGCCGGGTCATGCCAGAAACCGCCGCGCACGAGCAGTGCGTACAACGCACCGACAAGAGCCGCCGCGGCAATACCGCGGAGGACTGGGCGAGGGTCGCGTTCCGTGGCCGCGCTCAGCAGGAGGCCGAAGAGCACGGCGATCTGCGCGATGCTCATCCAGGTGTCGGCAGGGCGCAACGCGTCGAAGAGCGAGAACAGGTAGCCCAGAAGGAGCAGGGCGGGACCGCCGTACACCCTGAGCGAGACCTTCTCGAGCCTGCGCCAGGCGTGTACCAGGAGCCACGCCCCGAGCAGCGCGACCGCGGGCAGGAACTCATGGCGATAAAAGAGACCCTGCGGCAGGAACGAGATGGCGAAGAGGAGTGCCAATACATAGGACATGCTGGAGCGATTAGTGTCGAATGCCCAATCTCCTGCACGCTTGCGTCGGATCAGGCTCACCCGCCTGGCTCTGACCTGGCTCATCGCAGCAGCACTGCTCTGGGTGGCCCTCCTGCCCGCACCCCCACTCCCCCAGGCCGTCCATACGGTCCTGAGAGCCGTCTTGGGGCACCACAGCCAAGCCAGCCCGACTTCGCCACCTTGGCTGGAGACCGCCCTGCGGAAGGCGCCTGAAGCTCTGCTCTACTTTCTCATGGCTTTACTCCTGCAGGCGCGCGGGCGGCGGCGCATCTGGACGTTTCTCGGCGTCAGCGCCTATGGCCTCGCGCTGGAGCTGCTCCGCCCCTTGCACGGGCGCGCCTTCGAGGGGCTCGACGTGGGCTACGAGGCCCTGGCCGCGCTGATCGGAGTCTACGTGCCGTCCTGGTTCATGCGGCGCACAGCGGCAGATCGCGACAGACAGTCATGAGAATACCGCCAGTGACCATGCCGGGTAGCCGCCTCGCTGGCGGACTCACTCCCCTGCCACCCTGACCTTTGACTCCACTCCCGCCGGCCCGTCCCGTGGCCTACTCCGGTACGCTCGGGCTTGTGGCCGAGCCGCGTCATGGAACTGCCAACATCGCATCGATGCTCCTCCCCTGAAACTCCCTTCTGGCGTGCGGGGGCGCACAAAGCAAAGGGCAGCGCCAGCGCGTTTTTGCGACTGCCCGTACCGGCTGAGAACATCGGTTGTCAAGCGGGCTTTTTGAGCATCACCTCGTAGCCGAGGGCTTCGAGCCGACGGGCGAGGCGCCGAGCGACGGCCTCCTTGTTCTGCCGGTCGAAGAAGTTGGGACCGAGCTCCTGGTACGGGACGCCACGCAGCAGGATGTGGTAGGCGATCACGAGGATCGTGTGGGCGACGGCGAAGGCGGCCCTCTTCGGACCACGGCGGTGGGCGAGGCGATGGTATTGGGCGCTGAGGTAGGTATCTCGCTTCTTGATGGCGGCCCAGGCGGCCTGGACGAGGCCAGCGCGCAACCAGGAGCTGCCCTTGCGGGTCCTGCTCTTCCTACGCTTGCCGCCGCTCTCGTTCTGGCCGGGGGCGAACCCGGCCCAGGAGACGAGATGCCCCGCGGTCGGGAAGTGGGTCATGTCCGTGCCGATCTCGGCGAGGAGCAGCTCGGCCGTCTGTAGGCCGACCCCAGGGATGGTCTGCAGCAGGTTGAGCTGCTCCTCATGAGGGCGGAGCTGACGCTCCACCTCCGCGTCGAGCCGCTCGATCCGCTTGTCCAGATCCTTGATGCGGTCGAGCATCTCCCCGAGCAGGAAGCGCTGGTGCGGCCCGACGAGGCCGACGAGCGCCTCCTTGAGCTGCTCCTCCTTCTCCTTGAGGCGGCCTAGCGCGAGACCGGCGAGCTGCTCGGGGTCCTCGATCCCCTCAACCATCGCTGCGATGATGCGCCGGCCAGAGACGCCCGCGACGTCCGTCGCCACCGAGGCGAGCTTGATGTTGGCGGTCTCGAGGATCTTCTGCACCCGCTGGACTTCCCGCGTCCGCTCCTCCACCAGGGACTTGCGGTACCGCAGCAGGTCCCGCTGCTCGCGCTGCTCCTTCGAGGGGATGAAGCTCCCCCGCACCAGGCCGAAGCGCAACAGTTCGCCCAACCACTCCGCGTCCGACACGTCGGTCTTGCGCCCCGGCACCTTCTTGACGTGGGCGGCGTTCACGACCAGCAGGTTGAACCGGCCGTCCTCCTCCAGCACGTTGTACACGGGACGCCAGTAGACCCCGGTTCCCTCCATCACCACGTCCGTCACGCCCACGCTGGTGAGCCAGTCCATCAGCGCCCTCAGATCCCGCGTGTACGTGCCGAACGTACGGGTCTCGCGCACCTGCGGCGTTCGCACGGCCGCCACCACGCTCTTCTTGTGCACGTCCAGCCCGCAGCCTCGCGGCACCATAACCTCCACCTCTGCCGTCCTCCCCTGCTTGCGTGTCGTGGGCGAGGCGGCTGCATATCAGAAGAGACTCCCCTGCGTACTCAGGCGGCGGTCCTCCGCCTTGCAACATACCGTGGTGCCTCGCAGCC
>JAJZQK010000598.1 GCA_021847625.1 Chloroflexota bacterium | reverse complement strand
GAGACGACGTCGGCCCCGTAGGCGGCCTGACCATTGAGCGCCGAGGCGACGGCGACCTGGGCGCCGCTGTTGAGGTCCATGAGCGCCCCCACGACGGTCGTCGTGCCGATGTCGAAGGCCACGCCGTAGAGGGCGTCACGGGTGTCGCCCGCCTCGACGGCGATGCACTCGTCGCCCACCGCTACCGCCGTCACGGCAAAGTCCGCCTCCCGCAGCACCCGGCCCAGGTCCCGGGCCACGGGGGGCCGGAACGTCAGATCCTCCCCCTGCGCGGCCAAGGCCGCGCGCAGGCGGCTCACGTCGGGCCGCTGGTCCTCCAGGGAGGGCTCCGGCAGCCTCACAAAGACCTTGCGCACGTTGGGACGCAGGCGCCCCGCCTCCTGCACGCCGGAGAGCACCGTCTGCAGCGTGCCGTAGGGGACGTGCACCTCCACATCAGAGAGCACGTTGGCCTGGCAGGCCAGCCGCCAGCCCTCGGCCAGCTCGTCGGCGGTCAGGGCCTTGCGCTCCGCGGCCGTTATCTCGCTCAGGCTACCCTTGACCTGCACGCGGCACTTTCCGCACACCCCGCGGCCGCCGCAGGGGGAATCGACGAAGGCCTCCGCTTCCTGGGCCGCCGCCATAAGGCACGTGTTCGGCGCTACCGCCACGGTCCGCCCTTCGGGGGAGAAACGTACTGTCACTTTGTCCATTGCTCTATCCGCCTAAGACTTGCGGGTTCACGGGGGAGACCGGCCGCCGGCCCGTCAACACCCTCGCCACCTCTTCCGCCGGCAGCGTCTCGAGGTCGATCAACGACTCCTCGGAGTAGAACGCGGAATGAGGGGTCAGAATCAGATTGTCCAGCTCGAACAGCGGGCTGTCGGCCGGCGGCGGCTCCGTGGGCAGCACGTCGATGCCCGCCCCGGCGATCACGCCCTCCTTGAGGGCCCGATACAGCGCCTTGTCGTCGACGATGCCCCCGCGCGCCGTGTTGATGAGGCGCGCCGTCCGCTTCATCGCCCGGAACTCGGCATCGCTGAACATCCCGGACGTGCCCTCGGCCTGGCCGAGGGGGGCGTGGATGCTGATGAAGTCGCTCTCCGCGAGGAGCGTCGGGAAGTCCACCAGCGCCGCCCCCCGTTCGCGGGCCTTCTCGGCGTCCAGATAGGGATCGTAGGCCAGCACCCGCAGCCCGAAGGGACGCGCCTTGCCGGCGAGGAGGGTGCCGATCTTCCCCAGGCCGACGATGCCCAGCGCCTGGCCCCTGAGGCGCCGCAGCGGCTTGGCCACGTTGACGTCCCAGTTGCCGGCCCGCACGGCCCGGTCGTAGGTCGTCACCTTGCGCGCCAGGCCCAAGAGTAGCATCATGGCGTGGTCGGAAACCTCGTCCAGGCAGTAGGCCGGCACGTTGGTGACGACGATGCCCCGTTTGGTCGCCGTCTCCACGTCGATGTTGTCGAGGCCGATCCCGTAGCGGGCGATGATCCGGCAGTTCTTCGCCGCCTCCACGACCTTTGTCGTCACCTTGGCGAAGCAGGTCATTATAGCATCGGCGTCCGCGGCGAGGCCAACCAGCTCGTCCTCGGCCCCCGTGGTCGCCGCCACCAGCTCGGCGCCGATCGGCTCCAGCACGCCGCGCTCCGGGTCCAGCGATGGCCAGATGTAATCGGTGATGAGAACCTTGTACTTTGCCGCCAACTAATCGGCCCTCCCTTGTCTGTAGTCTCGCGCCGCCTCGACGAGCGCCCGCAGGTTGCGGTTGGGCGTCGGCAGGGGCACCGCGCATTCCGGCGCCGCTATCTCCACCCCCGCGTCCAGGGCGTAGAACACCTCCCGCCGCACGTCCTCCGGGGTGCCCTGGAGGAGCGTCTGCGGGTTGTTGACGTTGCCGATAAGCGACAGCCGGTTGCCGACGATCTCTTTGGCCTGGAAGGCGTCGACCTTGGATTCGAAGTGGAAGCAGTCGAAGCCCGCCTGGGCGATGTACTCCAGGCGGCTGGTCGTGTTGCCGCAGATGTGAAGGATGAGCGGGCAACCGAGCTCCTTGATGATCTCCCGATGCACGGGCAGCAGGAAGTCGCGATACATCTCCGCGCTCACCAGGTCACCCGTGGCGTGGTCGGCCAGGCAGAGCACGTCGGCCCCCGCCTCGACCTGGGCCCGGCCGAAGGCGATCGTCACCTCCTTCAGTCTGTCCAGAAACACCCGCACGCTGTCCGGCTCGAGGAGCGTCTTGAGGAGGAAGCTCTGCACGCCGTGGGTGTGGTAGGAGAGCGTCCACGGGCCCATCACCTTGCCGATGATCGCCACCTGCCCGCCGTACCGCTTGCGCAGGATGGCCATGGCATCCAGCACGGCCCGCGTCGCCCGCCGTTCCAGGAAGTCGGCCGGCATCACGGCCTGGCTCGACTCGGCAAAGGGGTGGGTGCGTTCGACAGGCATCATGTCGGGGGCGCCCCAGTCCACCTCGCAGCCCAGGGCCTCGGCCTCCTGCTCGACGCTGAAGTACGGCATCACCGTGTCGAAGCCCAGGATCTCGTGCCCTCCGGCGGCCAGCCGCGCCATCTTCTCGCCGTCGAGATGCGCTTCGGGGAAGAAGGCCTCCGTCTCCTGTTGCAGCTCGACGGTCGCCACCGAGGTAGGGTTGCCCACCGGCACCCTATCCACCCGACCACCGAAGAGTCCGGACAAGAAACGCCGTTTGGGGCTCATCATGAGCCCGTCGCCTGGCGTCCGTTCCATCACGGCAACACCCCCTTGTAGGTTAAGGAAGACCGACTGTCGGCAAAATCGGCGGTCGCTTGTTCTGATAACACAGATTCGCCGGCCATCAACGGTCCGGCGAACCCACACCACCGCGGCCAAGTCGGACTACGCGAATCCGTTGACCACTATACGCGAGCAGACGCGGGCCGTCCAGCATGCCAAACCGAGACCCTTGCCGAACCCGTCGTCCGTTTGGTAGGGGCCGGACTCCGTGCCGGCCCGCTCGTCAGGTACCTCAGCCAAGGCATGCCGGGGCACTGCAGGGTCGGTGCACTTGCCTGCCGCCCGGTCTGCTCGCGGGAAGATGCGGCTGCGTTATACGGCGAGGCCGAGCTTCTCCTTGGCCTGGTCGACGGCGGAGGAGGCGTCGGGGGCATAGCCGTCGGCCCCGATCTCGTCCGCGTAGCGCTGGGTCACCGGGGCGCCACCCACCAGCACCTTCACCTGCTCCCTTACCCCCGCCTCTTTCAAGGCGTCGATCGTCTTCTTCATGTTGGGCATCGTCGTGGTCA
>JAJZQK010000597.1 GCA_021847625.1 Chloroflexota bacterium | reverse complement strand
ATCTTGTCGCTGGAGATGGGCGGCAAGAACGCCATCATCGTCATGGACGATGCCGACCTTCCCCTCGCCGTCGACGGGATCATCTGGAGCGCCTTCGGCACCACCGGCCAACGCTGCACCGCCGCCAGCCGGGTGATCGTCCACCGGGCCATCGCGGATGATCTGCTGCGGTTGCTCGTCGACCGCACGGAGAAGCTGCGCCTGGGCAGCGGCCTGG
This sequence comes from Chloroflexota bacterium, assembly GCA_021847625.1. Next base: position 3,045 of record JAJZQK010000597.1, on the reverse strand, counting down.
AGGCGACGACGGACGTGGGGCCGGTCATCAACGATGGCCAGCGGCGTCGCATCCACTCCTACGTCGAGCTCGGCCAGAGGGAGGGCGCCCAGTTGCTCACCGGGGGCAAGGCAGCCGACGAGGGCGAACTGGCCCGGGGCTTCTTCTATCGCCCGACGATCTTCGACAACGCCAGGCCGGACATGCGCATAGCCCAGGAGGAGATCTTCGGCCCCGTCCTCGCGGTCATCCGCGTGGACGACCTGGACGAGGCGGTCGCCGCCAACAACGCCACGGGCTACGGCCTCTCCACCTCCATCTACACGCGCGACGTCAATCGGGCCTTCCGGGCGATGCGCGACATCACGACCGGTCTTGTCTACGTCAACGCTGGCACGATCGGTGCGGAGGTTCACTTGCCGTTCGGGGGCACCCGGGGCACGGGCAACGGCCACCGCGAGGCCGGCGAGACGGCCCTCGACATCTTCACCGAGTGGAAGACGATCTTCGTCGACTACAGCGGCAGGCTGCAGCGGGCACAGATCGACGTCGAGGAGGTCTGACGGGCGCCGATCGTGCCGATGGTGGGCCGCCGAGGGTGAACCGCGGCCAAGGAGGTACCGTTAGTTGCTGAGAACGCCGCTTCTCTACATGTCACAGCGCAAGACCGTAAAGCACGCGATAATGGCGGTCCCGCTGTCACGCCGGGTGGCCCTGCGCTTTGTGGCCGGGGACACGCTGGAAAACGCCATCGACGCGATCGGTGCCCTCAATCGGGCGGGCATCCGGGTTACCCTCGACCATCTGGGCGAGAACGTCTCCGACGTGGAGGCGACGAAGCGGGCGGCGGACTCCTACGTGGAGGCTCTGCACCGCATCGCCGTCGCCCGCGTCGACGGCAACGTGTCGGTGAAGCTGACCCAGATGGGTCTCGATATCTCGTACGGCCTCTGCCGCGAAAACGTGGTCAGGATACTGGAGGCGGCCTCTGCCATGGGCAACTTCGTGCGCATCGACATGGAGAGCCATGAGTACGTGGACCGCACGCTTCAGATGTACGCCGAGCTGCGCGCCCGCGGCTACGAGAACGTGGGCCTGGTGATCCAGAGCTACCTGTACCGGAGCGAGGAGGACGTGGATGGGCTCCTCAAGCAAGGGGCCCGCGTCAGGCTCGTCAAGGGAGCCTACAACGAGCCCGGGAGCGTCGCCTACCCCCACAAACGGGACGTCGACGCGAACTTCCTGCGCCTGGCGGCGAAGCTGCTGGAAGGCGGCAACTACCCGGCCGTCGCCACCCACGACGAGAAGATCATCAGGTGGACGAAACGCTTTGCCGCCGAGCATGCCGTCGAGCCGCGGCGCTTCGAGTTCCAGCTGCTCTACGGCGTCCGGCGTGACCTCCAGGAACGCCTGGCGAACGAGGGCTACAACGTGCGCGCCTACGTGCCGTACGGGAACGACTGGTACGGCTACCTGATGCGGCGGATCGCCGAGCGACCGGCAAACCTATTCTTCGTGCTGGGCAACCTGTTCCGCGGCTAAGTAGTACGGTATGGCCGTTGCGCGGGATGCCAACTACCGAGAGCGGGCATGCAGACCCCTCTGGCGACCCTGTCATCCCCGCGCAAGCGGGGATCCAGTCCTCGGTACCGCTATGAACCGGATGGATTCCCGCTTCCGCGGGAATGACGGCAGAGGGGCCACCGGTGATGGACGAAAACGGCGTCGCGACGGCCTACCTACCGTCGTGGGGGCCGGACTCCGTGCCGGCCCCGGGGCGGACAGAGGCCGTTCACCCCTACGGTTGGTTGGCATACTATTTGCGCCTTCCAAGGCATGACGCCGCCGGGCGGCCACGTAGGCAAACAAGGTGAACCCTGCTAGACTTAGGCCGCAAGCCGGCCGGTCGCTACCGTTGGCTCGGCGAACCCCGGGAATACAAACGGCCGTGGCCCTCGTCGCCCGGCATAGAAGGAGCGCTTAGCTTTGAACGTTGTACTCTACACGACCCCGACTTGACCGTACTGCCACCAGGCAAGGGAGTTTCTCTTGCAGAAGGGGATACGCTTCACGGAGCACGACGTCTCCCGTGACCAGGCCGCAGCCGCCGAGATGATGCGGCAGACCCGGCAGAACGGCGTGCCCGTGATCATGGTCGACGGCCGGGCCGTGATCGGCTTCAACCGGCCACTTCTGGAGCAGCTGCTCGCCCAGGCCGGCCCGCCGCGCCCGTCGCTGGGCCTCAAGGTGGCCGACGCCTCCTCGCAGGCGGGGCGGATACCGGCGCTCGCCGGCCGCTACGGCGCGTACGTCGGCGGCGTGACCCCCGGTCTGCCGGGCGCCGCCGCGGGCATCCTGCCCGGCGACCTCATTACGGCCGTCGACGGCCGGCCCATCCGCGGGGCGGACGACCTGCGAAGGGCGCTCTCCCAAGGCGACAGCCGGCACACGCTGACCGTGGAGCGCAACGGCCAATCACTGCAGAGGATGGTGAGTCTTTAGGTCGCACTTTACTTGCTGTCGAACCCCGCCCGCGCCTTGGCGGTCTCCATCTCCAGGAACGGTCCCCTGGCCCCCTCGTTGCCGGGCGTTGCCAGGTGGTCAAAGGGGTCCAGGCCGGCGAAGAAGGCCCGCACGGCCCCTTCGTCCCGCGCGTCCAGCACGTGCGCCTTGACGCTGCCGCCGATCTCGACCATGGCCTTCTCCAGCTTGGCGGCCGAGCGACTGGCGACGGTCACATGAGCGCCCGCCGCCGCGGCCGCCTTGGCGATGCCCAGCCCCAGGCCCGAGCTGCCGCCGATGACTACGATACGTTTGCCGGCAAGTGGCACCGCTAACCTCCTGTGTCGGGTGCCGCGCACCCGATGGCGATATCGGCCGGGGCCGAGGCAGCCCTCCTGCTATCGGCGAGTGCCGAGGACCTGCGCCAGGTCGTGGGTGGGCACGCCCAGCGCCCCGGCTACCGCAGGATGGACGACCTCGCCCCGGGCGACGTTCAGCCCCTTCGCCAACGCCCGATCCTCGTTCAGGGCCCGCGAGAGCCCCTTATCGGCAAGGGCGAGGACA
>JAJZQK010000596.1 GCA_021847625.1 Chloroflexota bacterium | reverse complement strand
CATCGACTGTCGACTCGTCCTCCCGTTCGGATGGCGACCAGTCGACCCGTGCCGCCCGCGACAGCAGCGACGACGCAGCTGCGCCCAGCGAGACCAGCACGATGCCCATCAGGCTGAGTGCGATCATGACCTCCAGGAGGACGGATCCGTTGCGGGACCTCGTCCCGACTACAACGGGAACGCGGCTGAGCGTCTTCATGGGACCGCTCGATAGGTGAAGCCGCTTTCGGCGCGTACGACGACCCGGGTCTGGAGTCCCGGGGGTCCGAAGTAGACCGAGCCCGCCGCGTCGGGGGAGGCGAGCTCGCCACCGAACGATACTCTGACGCCCTCGCCGACCCGCCAACGGCTCAGATTTGTGGAACAGTCGACCGTGGGAAGATCGACTCCCCGAGCGTCGCCGCTCGGCCCGCAAAGGTCCAGTGCGGGCGGGTGAACCTCGACTGTGACCGACCCGCCGCCCGCGAGCTGGCGCAGTTGGGTCCAGGCTGTGGCGCACTGCCAGACCTGGGCCGCCGTACGGGACCCGGTGCGAGTCACGCATTCGTATAGTGGCGGCAGAGTCAGCGAGAGGCAGACGCCAAGCACAGCCACGACGACGAGGAGTTCGATCAGGGAGAAACCGGAGAACGGATTGGCTTGTCGATCGGTGTCCATGCCTGCAGGGTACGGGCAGGGAGTCTCAGAAGCCCTCGGACTTTGGTCCGAGACTGGTCAGAGAGAACGTGCGTTCGAGAGCGTATGAGGAGCAGTGGTTTCGATTGAACCGGAGAAGTAGTCCCGCGGGAAGGGTCTTTTCGACCCGCCCCTACCAGGATGTGCTGCGGACCCCGTCGGCAGTCTTGACCTTCACGTAGGTGGCGCCGGCAGAGCCGTCGGTCTGAACCTGGATCCCGTAGCGGTTGCCGCTGTTGCTCATCGTGCCCAGATCGCATATGGTCGCCGACTGCACGTAGACGTCGACTTCGTGCCGGCCGGCGAGCGCGGTCACCGCATCGGTCACCAAGGGAACACTCGGGTCGACGAGATCACTCGAGCACATCGTCCACCGAATGCTTGGTTCCTCAGCCTGCAGGCTCGCTGCGGCTAATCCGCTGAAGGTTCCCGTACCGACGAGCTGTGCGGTGATGATCGTAAGCGAGTTGCGCACCAACGACATAGCGGCGGCGTCCTGGGCCTTCTGACGTTGTCCCAGGAATGTGGGGATGGCGATGGCGGCAAGTATCGCGATGATGATGATGACCACGAGCAGTTCGATCAGTGTGAACCCGGACTGACCTGCCAGTTCCGCCCGCCGCGCGGATCGCGGAGAGCGAACAACAGATGGGGATGCCACATGAGCGGTCCCGGCTGTAGCCCTGCGGCCTGCAGCCGCGCTCACGCCGGCAAGCAGGCCCAGGCACACCCACCAGACCCCGTTCACACCGATCGCCGTGACGGTGATGAGCGCCTGAGCCAAGTAGGTGGCGCCGGCGATCCACACGCCGGCGATGACGATGCCGGAACCCGGGGAGCCTACTCGGCGCAGAAGGCGACGACCGCTCGAAACGAGCACGGTTCCGCACAGTGCCACGAAGAGCACCGCGCCCGGAATGCCGGTCTCGACCGCCCACTGGAGCAGCAGACTGTGGGGCTTGTCGGCGATCACGCCGGTCCCTTCCGCTCTGTCGAATGCCGCGGTGCGGTACGCGGGAAACACCAGGCCGAACTCGTCGGGTCCCACCCCCACGACCGGATGGTCCCGGATGACCCGGAGGGCGATCGCCCACGTGGCAAGACGACCCGAGTTACGGGAAGCCGCCGGATTGGCGATCGTGTCGGCCGAATTCAGAAGGATCGGCTTGCTCGCTCCGGCACTCAACTGCACACCGGCAACGACGACCACCACTGCCACGAGCCCGGTGACAGCAAGTTGCCATGAGTAGCGCTTGCCCATCCCATTCCTCAGAGAATAGGCGCCCAGCAGCAGGAGCGATGCTCCCGCCGCGAGCCAGCTGGCTCGTGCCGCTGAGACTGTCACAGCGGCGAGATTAAGCCCGGCGGCGGTGGCCCAGAAGAAACGACTCCGGCCGCGTGTCCCAACGCCCACTGCCACTGCCAGGGCCATTGCCATGGCCGCGAAGGCGCCCAGGAAGATGGGATTACCCAGCGTGCTGAACGCGCGATGGGACCCCGTCCGCCACGGCTCCCAAACGAAAGGGTCGATACCGGCTGCCTGCAGGAACGCATAGAGGCTCACGGGGATACTGGCCAAGACCGTGGCCTTTGCGGCGAGGTCGACCGCCCTCGTGCCTGAGGTGAACACGAGTCGGTATGCGAGGAGCGCGAGGACGGCATTCGCAAGGATCATGAGGAATCCGTCGTAGCGCATGTTGTTGCCCCATACACCGACCACGGGAGAGGTCGACAGCAGCGCGGCAGTCACGCTCTGCACGATGAGCAACCCACCTAGGATGAGAGCAGGTGAGTACGTCAGCGAGAACCCACCGGCCGCGATCGCCCGCAAGCCGAAAGTCAGCGCGATGCCAATCGCCACAAGCATGACTACCTGGAACTTGATTGCCCCGAACCTGTCGAAAATGTCGGTCGGGGTCATGGCCCACAGGGGGAGGCTAAGACCGACCACGAGCAGACCTATCTCCGTAAGCGGTCCCGTGCGTTGAGTGCGCAGCGCGAGGTTCATCTCCCTCCTTCCCATGAGCGACAAGTAGTGAGAAAAACGAGGACCCCGGCCCCTTGCTGGGCCGGGGTCCTCAAGGCCTCTCGACATTCCTCTTCTCACGAACGAAGCACGCAGGTCCCCGATTCTACCAGCCCGAACTGACCGTCCCGCTCGACCCGCCAATCTTCTTGACGTAGGTAGTGCCGACGGCCTTGTCGACGAAGACGCCGAAGAAGTTGCCGGACGCGGACTGGGTGTCGAGCGTATATTGGTTCGTCGTGCCCGCGGTTGTTCCCCAATACTCGACATTGTGGGTGCTGGTCAATGACGTAGTGCTGGCCAGAGAGCCGGCGTTTGCGGCCGTCGACGCCGCACTACCCTGATCGAAGTTGATGCTTGGCTCGATAGCCTTGGCCGCAACGGCCGCGGCAGCCGTGTTATACGTCTGCGAATCCACGAATTGCGACTCAACCGCCGTCATAGCGTTCCGCACCAACGACTTCGCGGCGGCGTCCTGTGCCTTCTGGCGTTGCCCCAAGAATGTAGGGATGGCGATGGCGGCTAGGATGGCGATGATGATGATCACCACCAACAGTTCGATG
>JAJZQK010000595.1 GCA_021847625.1 Chloroflexota bacterium | reverse complement strand
GTCCTCGGGCCGCGTCGTGGGGTCTAGGACGGCCTTAACGGTGGCCGCGCGGTCGTGGGCCGAGATGCCCGTCGTCACGCCCCGCCGGGCCTCGATGGAGACCGTGAAGGCCGTGCCGAAGGCCGCCGTATTGTGCTCGACCATCATGGGGATCTTCAGCTCGTCGAGGCGCCGTCCAGTGATGGCCAGACAGATGAGCCCGCGGCCGTGCTTCGCCATGAAGTTGATCGCGTCGGGAGTGACGTGCTCCGCCGCAATGGCTAGGTCACCCTCGTTCTCGCGGTCCTCGTCGTCGACGATGATCACGAGCTCCCCTTTGCGGAACCTCTCTATTCCTTCCTCAACAGACATCAGCGACATATGGTTGTACCTCTTGTTGCCGGAGGGATGTTTTCCTCCTGGCGCTGTATCATTCCTCGCGCCCAAGCGAGCCTGCAAACCCGTGCGCGGCAAGAAACTCGGCCGTCAGACCGCCGTTACCGGGTTTTACGAACCGCTCGACGTACTTACCGAGAATATCGCACTCCAGGTTGACGACGTACCCCGCTCTTCTATTGGCTAGGGTGACGTGTTGCTGGGTGAAATTGACGAGCGAAACCGCGAACGAGGCGCGGTCGCAGTCGAGGACGGTCAGGCTAATCCCGTCCACGGCCACGAAGCCCTTGGGGACGATGTAGCGCATCACCTCCGGTGGGGCCGAGAAGCGGACGACGAGCGCTTCCCGGTCGCGTCGTACGTCCAGCAGACGGCCGGTGCCGTCGACGTGACCCTGCACGAAATGGCCGCCCAGGCGGCCGCCAACGGCCAGGGCACGCTCCAGATTGACCTCTGCCGCGGGGACCAGATTGCCGAGGTTGCTGCGCCTGAGCGTCTCGGGCATCAGGCCCACCGTGAAGGACGAACCGCCGAAGGCGGTGACCGTGAGGCAGACGCCGTTCACGGCTATGCTGTCGCCCAGGTGGATGTCCTCCAGGACGGTCTTGGCCTCGATGGTCAGAGACGGTTCGGCGCCTCCCCTTAGAGAACGGACCTTGCCGACTTCTTCGACGATGCCGGTAAACACTACTGCACCTCCCTTGCCGGACGAGTATACCCTACGAGGAGCGTGTCCTCGCCATAGCGTTCCACTTTCGCCAGGCTAAGGGGATACGCCTGATCCATGCGGTCGACACCCGCCCCGTCGACGGGCGTGGGGGCCGTGGCGCCACCGACGACCTTGGGGGCCACGAAGGCGTAGACCTTGTCCACCAGCCCTGCTTGGAAGAGCGAGCCATTCAGGGTGCCCCCGCTCTCCGCCAGCACGTTGATGATGCCCCGGGCGGCCAGCCTCTCCATCAGATCGGCCAGGTCTACTCTGCCGTCGACGTCGGCTAGCGTCCAGACTTCTGCTCCCACGGCCTGCACAGCGGCCAGGCTGTCCGGCGAAGCGGCCCTCGTCGTGGCGACGATGGTGCGCGAGGCGCCCCCGTCGCTCAGGAGACGAGCCGCCAACGGTATGCGGCAGCGGCTATCCACCACGATGCGCCAGGGCTGTCGCCCAGCGGGCCGATCCCCGCCGAGCCTGACCGTCAGCCGCGGGTCATCCGCTAACACGGTGCCGATGCCGACGAGAACGGCGTCGGCCTGCCGGCGCAGCTCGTGGACCAGCTGCCTGGCCTCCGGGCCGGTCACCCAGCGGGAATGGCCGCGCGCCGAGGCGATCTTGCCGTCGAGCGTCATCGCGTACTTCAGGGAGAGGAACGGCCGCCCGGTGGTGATGTACTTGAAGAAGGCCTCGTTAATCTCGCGGGCCACTTCCTCGCATTCCCCTAGGTGAACGCGGATGCCGGCCTTTTCCAGCTCTCTGGCGCCTTTGCCTGACATTCTGGGATTGGGGTCGACGGTGGCAATCCTCACCTCGACGACGCCCGCGGCGATGAGGGCCGCCGTGCACGGCGGCGTGCGGCCGTGGTGACAGCATGGTTCGAGGGAGACGTAGACCGTGGCGCCACGCGCCCGTTCGCCTGCCTCGCGCAGGGCGACTATCTCGGCGTGCGGCCCCCCGGGCGGTTGGGTATAGCCTTCGCCAACCACGAGGCCATCGTTAACAATGACGGCACCGACTGCCGGGTTGGGACTCGTGCTGCCGAGTGCCCCACGCGCCAGCGCCAGCGCCCGTGCCATATGATCCATACGCCTATCGCACGACATAAAAATAAGGCCCGAAGGCAGCTTGGCCCCGGACCTGACATGTCCCGGTCGCAACCAGCCTTCTCCCATCCGGACTATACCGTCGGCTCTGGAGCTTCCCCAGATCTGCCGTCTTCGCGGCTCGCGGGCTGTACCGCCGATCAGGAATTGGCGCCAGGGGCGCCTCACCTTGCCCTGAAGGTCTTAGGTGCTAATTCAATGATTCACCAGCGATAGTATAGCACTCGCCAAATGCGCTGTAAATGGCTCTGTGCTAAAATGAGCGCGCTATGCTGCTTGCCGTGGATGTTGGTAACGCAAATCTCAAATTGGGGCTGTTCGCTGGGGACGTTCTCACGTCGAGCTGGCGTTTGGCAACCGACGCCAGGCGTACGGCCGACGAGTACGGATTACTGCTGGCGGGCCTGCTGGGCGACGCTCGGCGTGAGCCTGTCGAGGCGGTCGCCATCGCCAGCGTGGTCCCCCAGCTGGACCCGCTCCTGGTCGAGATGTGCGAGCGCTACGTGGGGGCAAAGCCGCTGTTCCTGGGGACCGATATGCCACCCGCGCTGCCGGTGCTGACCGAGCAGCCCCAGCAGGTCGGGGCCGACAGGCTGGCCGATGCCCTGGCCGGTGCCAGGCTCTACGGTTGTCCACTTATCACCTTGGACCTCGGCACGGCCACCGTGCTGAACGCCATTTCCCGGGAGGGTGCCTTGATCGGCGGCGCCATCGTGCCAGGCATCGGTACGATTACGGAGACGATATCCCGACGCACGGCGAAACTGCCGCCGGTGCCTCTGGTGGCCCCGGGCAGCGCGATCGGCCGCAACACCGTCACGGCCCTACAGTCGGGGCTCGTCTACGGTTACGTCGGCCTCGTCGAGGGGCTGATCGATCGCTTCTGGGCCGAGTTGGGCCAGTGCCCGGTTGTCGCCACCGGCGGCTTCGGCGGGCTGGTGGCCGCGCAGACGACGAAGGTAGCCAGGGTTGACGCCAGCCTCACCCTACAGGGGTTGCGACTTGCCTACGAGCACTTCGTCGAGGGGAGGAAGGGCAGTGCTGCCTCTTCAAGGTAAAAACGTGGTACTCGGCGTCACCGG
>JAJZQK010000010.1 GCA_021847625.1 Chloroflexota bacterium | reverse complement strand
ATCTCTACCGAAGCCAGGCCATTATTACCCTAGAGAACAGCCAGGCCGCTGTCAATAGTCCCATCGGACTATGCTTCGGCCGAGGGCCGACGCTGCCCTGCCGCGGCTTGGCGTCAGGCATCTGCTATAATGAAGTCCAGTTCGCGGGGAGGCATTCGATGAAGGACTTTTCGGCAGACCGCACGCATTCGTTCACGGAGTCCGTTATCCGCGAGATGACGAGGCTGTGCTACCTCTACCAGGGCTCGGAGGCGCTCAACCTGGCTCAGGGCTTCCCGGACTTCCCCTCGCCGCCCGAGATCAAGGAAGCGGCCTGCCGGGCGATCCGGGACGACCTCAACCAGTACTCGATCACCTGGGGCTCGCACGAGCTGCGCGAGGCCATCGCCCGCAAGGTGGCGCGCTTCCGCGACATCGAGGCCGACCCCGAGACGATGATCACCATCACCTGCGGGGCGACAGAGGCCATGATCGCGAGCCTCCTGGCCGTCGTCAACCCCGGCGAGGAGGTGGTCGTCTTCGCCCCCTTCTACGAGAACTACGGCCCCGACACCGTCCTCTCCGGGGCCAGGCCGCGCTTCGTCACTCTCCACGAGCCGGACTGGCACTTCGACCCGGCCGAGCTGGCCGCGGCCTTTAGCAAGCGCACGAAGGCCATCGTCATCAACACGCCGAACAACCCTACCGGCAAGGTCTTCTCGCGCCGGGAGCTGCAGCACATCGCCGACCAGTGCCGGAAGTGGGACTGCCTGGCCATCACCGACGAAATCTACGAGCATCTCGTCTACAACGGCGAGCACGTGAGCCTCGCCACGCTGCCGGGAATGGCCGAGCGGACGATCACCATCAGCGGCTTCTCCAAGACCTACAGCGTGACCGGCTGGCGGGTGGGCTACGTCATCGCCAGCCCGGAACTGAGCAACGCCATCCGCAAGGTCCACGACTTCCTTACCGTGGCGGCGCCCCACCCCCTGCAAGCGGCGGCGGTGACGGCGCTCGGCCTGCCCGATCAGTATTACGCCGACCTGCTGGCGGCCTACCGGCTGCGTCGCGACTACATGCTGGAGATGCTGACGAAGGCCGGCTTCCGCTGCTTCGCGCCCGACGGCGCCTACTACGTCATGGCCGACATCTCCGCCTTCGGCTACGAGAACGACGTCGCGTTTGCCCACCACCTGGTGCGCGACGTGGGGTTCGCCGTCGTGCCGGGCAGCAGCTTCTATCACGACCCCGCGCTGGGCAGCCAGCGCGTGCGCTTCTGCTTCGCCAAGAAGATGGAGACGCTGCGCCAGGTGGAAGCGCTCCTCGCCAAGATCTAGGGAGAGGAAGAGAAGAAAACGATGTCCGAATACGACGTGGAAGAAACCGAAGAGTACGACATTATGGTCTACCTCGAGCGGCTGGAGTCGCTGCGCGAGGAGATGGAGGAGCTGGAGGTCTCCAGCCTGGCCGAGCTGGACGCCAAGATACGCGAGCTGCACGAAGAAATCGACCACCAGGAAGGTTAGCGAGAGGGACCGTAAGAGGTTCTGGTGAGCGGCAGACGTACCCTGGGGAACACGGACCTTCTTGAGAGTGGCAGGAGAAGCAAGCTGTAGCGCGGGGGCTTGTCCCCCGCGGTCTGGTTTGGGCGTGCGCCTGGCCCGGCTCAATCCATAGACTGACTGCCGCCCAATGGCGGGGGGCCGGGGAAGAGCCTTGAGATTGCCCCACTCAGATTGCCGCTGGTGAGGAAAGGGGAGAAGGAGATGCCGCGGGGGACAAGCCCCCGCGCTACAGGCTGCTATGGACGGTCCGCCTGCTATTTGTGGGGACGGCCGACGAGGCCATTTTCGTCCAACCTTGGTGGCCGTCAGGTCCGGTCATTTCCCCGAAAATGGTTACCGCCGGGTTGCAGGGGCGCGGTTACCGCACCCGCGGGCGGTCCGCCTGAGAGGTTGTGATTTAATCGGTTTTGGTGCCCAAAACCGGCAAGCGCCTCTTTAATATAGGGCCTTGTACGAGCCGGTTCGGACGCCCCAAATCGAAAAGATCACAGACTCTGAGGCGGACCGGCCCCTACGGAAGCAAGAAGGCAGCCGCCGGCGCTGTTTTCATCCGGCGTCGGTGACCGTCCGCGTCCGGTCATTCCCGCGGAAGCGGGAATCCATCCGGTGCCTTGCCGGGGCAAGGACTGGATCCCCGCTTGCGCGGGGATGACAGAACGTGCAGGCTGGCTGACAATAAACCGCCGGGCCGGCAGCCAGCGCCGGTCTTCCGAGCGAACCCGGGCGGGCCCTCCCCCGCGCCCGGCGTTCCCCGTGGCGGGAAGCGACCCACCTGATGGCGCCTGCCGATAGGTGCGACCGGGGACCGCTTCATGTGTTGGGAATGTGCCCTGTTACGATTGCCCCCTTTCAAGCGTCAAGGAAGTAGATCGGGGGTGGGCAGGTGGCAATAATGGGGTTTGATGTGCCGGCAATCGAAAGTCTAGGGCGGGACAAAGAGGAGTCCTTCGGGACCCTCTTCAGCACCTACCAAGCGAGCATCTATCGTTACTTGCGTTCGCTCGTCCGCGACGGCGAGCTGGCGGAGGATCTGGCCCAGGACACCTTCGTCAAGGCCTACAAGGCCCTCGGCCGGGGCGACCGGCCCGAGAACACCCGCGCCTGGCTCTACACCATCGCCACGAACACCGCCCTCTCCGCCCTGCGCCGGAGCAGACTGCTGTCCTGGTTGCCGCTGCTCGGCAACGCCGAGGCCGCCGGAAAGGCGCTGACGGAGAACCAGGAGGCGAGGGTGGGCGAGAGGGAACTGATCCGACAGGTGCTGGCCACCCTCCCCAAGACCGACGCTGCCTGTCTCCTCCTTCGCTTCCAGGAAGACCTCTCGTACGAGGAGATCGCGGAGGCGCTGGGCACCTCCGTGCCGGCCGCCAAGATGCGCGTCTCCCGCGCGCGGGCGGCCTTCCGCGAGCACTACCTCCAGCTGAACCAGGGGGCCCGACTATGAACTGCAAACAGGTGCGCGAGCTCTTGCCGCTCTATGCCGACGGCGACTTGGACGAAGACCGGCGCGACGCCGTGGCGAGGCACCTCGCCGGCTGCGAGGAGTGCCGCCGACGGCTCGCCGTCGATAGGGAGTTGACCGTCAAGCTCTCCCAACTGCCCGCCCACGCCGCCACCGTCGCCGTGCCCCCGACGCTGAGGCAGGGCGTGATGCGGAAGATCGAGCGCGGGGAACGCTGGCAGCCGCTGTGGCGCGCGGCGAACATGATGGGCAACGCCACCGCCCTCGTCGTCTGGTTGGCGCTGGTCGGCCTCGCAATCGGGGCGCTGACGATGCTCGGCAGGCCGATCTTCGACCCGGCCAACGGCACGCCGTCGGCCACCGCCTTCCCGGCCGGCCAGGTCGAGGGCACGCGAACTGCCCCGCCCGTCGTGCAGACGCCCTCCGGGCCCTCGCCCGCCGCGAGTCTGTCCGCGGCCTTGCGCTCTCTGCATATGGTCAGCCCCACCACGGGCTGGGCCCTGGCCGGCAATGAGATCCTGCGCACGACCAACGGCGGCTCCCTCTGGAGCAACGTGACGCCCCCGGCGGTACGACCCACTGCCGGCCCGCTTGCCCACACGGCGCTTGCTGCCAAGTTCCTCGACGCCAACCGGGGCTGGGTGGCGGCCGCAGCAGAGACTCCAGGCGTCGTGACGGTCTTCCGCACGGAAGATGGCGGCCGAACCTGGAGCGGGGCAGAGCTGCCGGACAACGTCATTGCCGGCGCACCGATCCTGGGGATGTACCTGCAGTTCGCAGACTCGAACCATGGCTGGCTGATGATCGAGCCCGACCACGGGATGAACTCGTCGCCCGGCGTGCTCTATGCGACCACGGACGGGGGTGTCACGTGGACCGAGGTGGCGTCCGTCGGTGGTGAAGGCAACCTGCCCTTTGGCGGCGCAGTCTCCTTGCACGGCGATGGAGATGGCTGGGTAGTGGGCGCACCAGTGAGCACGATCAACCTGTCACTCTACCAAACGCACGACGGCGGGCACACATGGCAGCAACAGGAGCTACAGTTGCCATCCAGCCTTTCGGCAGGTAGCCTCAGCGTCGTCACGCCGCCAACGTTCTTCTCGCCTGGCGAAAAGGCAGGAATCCTGCCGGTGACCTACGTGCCGGATAGTCTCAAAGCCATCGATTTCGTGACGGTGATATATCGCACCAGCGACGGTGGGCAGACCTGGCATAGCGGAGTGCCGGTTCCGGAAGGTATCGCAACTTTTGCCAACCCCCAGGACGGTTGGGTTTGGAGCCCCGAGCCGCGCGACAGTGGCTCGACGGCGCCGCTGCAGGGCAAGCTCCTTCGCACGCACGACGGCGGCCAGAGTTGGGAGGTCGCGGCGACCAACGTATTCACCGGAACGTTGAATGGCCTCGACTTCGCCGACCAGCAGGCGGGCTGGGCCTACGGCCAGGGCGACAAGGCGCCGTACCTGCTCAAGACCACCGACGGCGGGGCGACCTGGACCGACCTCAAGCCAACGGTATCGAGCCAACCGGTGCAACCGGCAAATAGCCAAACGGCAACCCCGCCGACCGCGGCCACGCGCCCCTGCGAAGCGGCGGACCTGACCGGCACGGCCTGGTGGCAGGGGGCCACGGGCTCGATGGCGGGCAGCATCGTTTTGACCAACCAATCCTCGTCGGAGTGCTTGTTGGGGGGAACGCCCAGCGTGGAGCTGACCGACGGCGAGGGCCAGGCGTTGCCCGTGTCTTACACTACGTTCAACACGGACGGCAAAGGGCCGCGGGACGTAGCGCTCGCCCCCGGGCAACAGGCCAGCATCTTCTTCATCTGGCGCAACTGGTGTGGGGCCGCGCCCGCCCTGCCGATCACCTTCCGCATCGCCCTACCTGGCGACAGGGGCTCGATCGACACCTCCGCCCTCAACGACGACGGCACGCCGCGGGACATCCTGCCCCGCTGCGACGCGCCGTCGGCTGGGTCAACCCTGTCCGTCGGGTTCTTCGCCCCGGTGGCGCCGCAACCAGATATCTCACCAACCAGCGTCCCGCCGACGGCGACCGCGTCGGCGACGGTGGTGGCCGCCGACCCGGCGGGGGCTGTCCAGGCGCTGCTCGACTACTACGACGCGATCAACCAGCAGCAGTATGAACGGGCCTACGGCTACTGGCAGCAGGGGGGAGCGGCAAGCGGCCAGACCCTCGCACAGTTCACGAGCGGCTTCGCCGACACCGTCCGGACGACCGTCCTCCTCGACCAGGAGACCAGCCGGGTCTCCGGCCAGGCCCAGGAGGTCGTCGTCCCGGCCAGGCTGATGTCGGTGGTCAACGACCAGAGCGCCCCCGAGGGGCAGTCGGTGCGTCGCTTCGAGGGGACCTACACCTTGCAGTCGACCGCCGACGGCTGGGAGATCGCGGGAGCCAACGTCCACGCCGTCACAGATAGCAGCGAGGGAGCGCCGGCAGACGCGCGGGACCCGACCACGCTGCTGGACTCCTACGCCTCCGCGATAGACGCGGGCAACTACGCGCGCGCCTACACTTACTGGGACCAGCTAGGAAAGGCCAGCGGCCAGACCTTCGCCGAGTTTGCCGGGGGCTTCGCCGGCACGAAGCAGGTGTCTATCGAACTCGGCCAGGCGCAGGGGGACGCGGGGGCCGGCAACCTCTACGCCGACGTGCCGACGCTGCTGTTTGCCCAACAGAGCGACGGGACGACCAAGACCTACTGCGGTACCTACACGCTGCACAGGGCGAACATCCCGCCGTTCGACCAGTTCGGCTGGCGCATCGCGCGCGCCGATATCGCGTCGACGAGCAACGTGCAGCCCGGCAGTGCCGAGGCCCAGAGCCTACTGCAGAATGGCTGCCAGTAGGCGTAACCCACCGGCGTAATACCGATTGCGAATGGGAGTGCGCTAGCCGCCCGGGCTCCAGACGTAGCCGTGGCGGCCAGGCCTCGGTCCCTGGGCGCAGCGCAGGGGGACGGGCCGCCCCTACGCAATGGCATGAACCGATACGGGACGTAGCTTGAGGGAATCGGTACTAGACGCCCACGACTTGGAGGCGCGTGTCGGGTTCGGCGAGTTGACGGCCGTCCGCTTCGCGCCATACCTCGCCGCCCTGTTCACAGATCTCCAGGATCGCCACTCGCCCGGCGACCCCTTCTTCTTCGCCCACGCGGCGGAAGGCGGCGGCCACCTCCTGCTCGGCGCCGTCGGTGAGGGCCATCAAGGCAGACCCCGCGCCGCAGAGGAAGGCGCCGCGGGCGCCCACGGCGAGCGCCGCGTTGAAGAAGACGGGCATGGCCGGGAACATCTGCTGGCGATAGGGCTGATGGAGCTGGTCCTGCGTCGCCACGCGCAGCAGGTCGAGCCGGCCGCTGAACATCGCCGCGACGAGGGTCGCCGTGCGGCCGATGTTGAAGATGGCCTGACGGCGATGGACGGAGCGGGGCAGGATGCGCCGGGACTCGGCGGTCGGCATCGCGAAGTCGGGCACGAACACTACCGCCTGCAGGTCACGCGGCGTGGGCACCTTGACAAAGACCACGTGCCCGTCGTCCATGGTGGCGACGACCATGCCGCCTTCCAGGGCGGGGCCGACGTTGTCGGGGTGGCCCTCGATCTCCGTGGCGATCTCCAGCAACTCGGAGCGAGTGAGAAGTCCGTCGCACAGTTCGTTGGCGAGGAGTAGCCCGCCCACGATGGCGGAGGCCGAGCCACCGAGCCCGCCGGAGATGGGGATGCGGTTGTGCATCTGCAGCCAGTAGGGCGGCAGCGGGCGGCCGACGGCGTCGAAGTAGCGGGCGATGGCCCGCCGCACGAGGTTGGAACGCCCCGTCGGCAGCTTATCGTACCCTTCCCCGGTGATTTCCATCCCAGCGCGGCCGTTGCCTGCCTCAATGGTGATGTCCACATATAGGCCGACCGCCAGGCCGAGGCAGTCGAACCCGGGACCCAGGTTGGCCACCGTGGCGGGTACGCGGGCGGTGATCTTTTCCATTGTTTGCGACCTCCCGACGGGAACCGGCTACCGCTAGACTGAAAAAACCTCTCTTCCCCAGCTAGGGACGAGAGGCTATCTTGCTCGTGTTTCCACCCTACTTCGCCACGGCCTTGCGGACGTGGCCTCCGCGAGTACAGTACTCCAGCACGTTAACGGATGCTGTCGGTCTCTAGAGACCCCCGGTCCGGCATACTCGGACGCCTGGCGCCCTTTCCGCGGACGGCTCCGAGGTGGTTTTCGGCGGGTTGGCGGGACTCCGCTTTCTCAGCTCGTGGCAGGGAGGAGCGAATCTCGCCGTGCCACTTACGCGGTTCTCTGCTGTCCTCTCGCCCGCTTACTCGTCCTCTTCTCAGCCTTTGCTCTGTGCAATTTGTCTGCCGAGCTTAGCACACCGCTTGACCCTTTGTCAAACACGCCAAGGCGGGCGGCCCTGCTAGGCCCTGCTAGAAATCAAAGGCCAAGGTGCGCGCCCTCAGCCCCCAGCGACGACGGGGAGGAGGGTCACCTCCGCTCCCTCCGGCAGGCGCGTAGCGAGCTGCTCGCGGAAGCGGATGTCCTCTCCGTCGACGTAGATGTTGACCAGCCGTCGCTCGCAGTCCTCCCCGGCACATATCTTCTCCCGCAGGCCGGGGAACTGCCGGTCCAGGTTGGCGATCACCTCCGCCACGGTCGCGCCTGTTGCCTGGACGGTGGCAATGCCGCCGGTCAGGCGGCGCAGGGTGACGGGGATGCGCACGGTCACGGCCATTTCCCAACCTCCTCCGGCCGAGGGCCTTCCTCATTCGGACGTTGCCGCTCGGCCATAATATACACGCCGGCGGCCGGCAGGCGCAAGTCGGCGGGGGAACGTCAAACCGGTTGCCGGCGGCTGGACCGGGTTACTGTTGAGTGTCGGAGGGCGCGGGCACCAGCCACACGGCCGGGATGTACCCCTTGTTGCCCCGCGGGTCCTGCACGTGCTTCCAGGCGCGGCCGTCGGCCTGGACGTCCCCCCCGATTACCTCCATCCGCGTGCCGTCGGGCCAGGAGATGAGATAGTCGTTCATATTTGGCGTCCGGCGCAACCAAACGCCGACGCCGTCGCTGTTGCCGACCAGGTAGTACTTCGGCGGCTGCGCGGTCGGCGTGGGCGTGGCCTGGGAGACCGTCGTCGCGGACGAGGTCGTCCCAACCGCGTTGGTCACCGGTATCGTCGCCGTGGGCTCAACCGCGGCAGCGGTGGGCGTGCTGGTGGCGGCAGGCGTCGGCGTGGCCGTGGGCTCGCCGAAGAGACTGCTACCCTGCAGATTGGGGGTGCCGAGGCCGGGGATGCCCGGGAAACTCCAGGCGGTTCCCGCGGTGAAGATGCCAATGACACCCACGAACAGGATGAAAGTGAGCAAGAAGATGACCAAAAGGCCGAAATCGCGGCTACTTCCGCCGCCCGGGCGGCGGGACCGGTCGTTACGTAAGGGGTCCATCTGTACTCCTCGCTAGAGGTGTTGCCTTGCCGAGGCGTAGCCGTCTTCGGCAGACGCTCGACAACCGCACCCTACAAATGCAGGATGCGTGCCAGTACGACTGCCTGCCTGCGCCGGGCATCCGCTTGTCTGTTGCCTACGGTGGTAGGGCCTGCTAGCATGTGTCACTGGCGGTTGCGCCGCCATCAGACCGGGGGAGACTGTCTTATGTTCGCGATCGCCGAGGCCACCTTGTTCGCCTACCGCCAGCGCCGCTACCGGCAGAGCCCCGCCTTGCGCTTGCAGAGCGAGCGGGAGGCGGCGGAGTTTCTGGACGGAGTTGGCCTGTGCCTCTTTCAGCCCAACCGGGGCGTGGAGTTGCCGAGCCTCTGGGGGGCCGTGGCCGGGCTCAGCGGCCCGGCGCCGCGCTGGGGTCAGCACGACACCGTCTACAATCGGGCCTGGAATTGGAAGGACGGCCTCTTCGCCAGCGGGGATTTCTACTACGGCAAGGCGCTCGGCAACTACCGCCTCTTCGCCTCGCGGGCGCTGCTGCCCTATCTCTGGGCGCTCAGCGAGATGAACTACGGGGGCGAGCCGGACGATTACCTGGAGCTCTACCAGGACGGTAAACTGTCGCTCGACGCCAAGAACGTCTACCAGGTCCTGCGCGAGCGCGGCCCTAGCTCCACAACCGTCCTCCGCCGCCAGAGCGGCCTCGTGGGCGACGGCAAGGCTTGGGCTCGGTTCGAGCGCGCCCTCACGGAGCTGCAGCGGGGGTTGATGGTGGCCGCCGTGGGCGTGGCTCGCGACAACGCCTGGAAATACACCTTCAAGTACGCCACGCTTCCGGATGCCTTTCCCCAGGAGGTAGCCGCTGCCCGGGATATCCCCAGCCGGGAGGCGATGGCGCTGGTGCTCGAGCACTACGTGCGCTTGACGGGCGCCACCTCCGTCAGACAGGCGGCGCGCCTGTTCAACTGGAGCGAGGACCGCTGCCGGCGGATAGCCGGAGGCTTGGTGGAATCCGGCGTGTTGGCCGGCAGCGTGGAAGAACCGAGCGGCCCGTTGGCGGTGCCGGACCTGGTGGGTATGGCCGCGGCCAATTTCTAAGGGTGAGGGGGGCCGGTCCGCCTAAGGCGGACCGGCCAGGCGGCAGGCCACAAGGGCCTGCCCTACGTGTCCGAGGATAACCGCCGTTGCAGCCTACCTGTAGGGCAGGGGCTTGTCCCATGCCGCCCCGTCTCCTCTGGCCCCGTTGGGGTTCGGGGACGGCGGGCTCCACTTTGCCAGGCTGACTGCGTCTCTCTAACCACAAAAAAACGGGGCGTCCTAGTCAGGGCGCCCCCATTGTGATCGAACCGCTTAGCGCATCAGCCAGAGGTGCGGGTCCTCGACGTACTGCCGCACGCGGTTGAGGAAACGGGCCGCCGGGCCACCGTCGACGATACGATGGTCGAAGGTGAGGCTGAGCGTTACCATCTTCCGCAGGGCGATCTGTCCCTGCCACTCCGCCGGCTTGCCGATGATGCGGCCGACGCCCAGAATGGCACACTGGGGCAGGTTGATGATGGGCGTGAAGGCGTCGATGCCGTAGTTGCCCAGGTTCGTGATGGTGAAGGTGCCGCCCTGCAGATCGTCCGGGCCAATCTTGCGGGCGCGAACCTTCTCGGCCAGCGCCTTGGTCTCGAGCGAGATCTCGTACACGCTCTTATGGAGCACGTCACGCACGACGGGCACGCGCAGCCCCTCTTCCGAGTCCACGGCGACGGCGATATGCACGTCGTTCATCTGGATGATCTCGTCGCCGGCCAGCGTCGCGTTCAGGGCCGGGTGTTCGTGCAGCGCCAGCGCCACGAGCTTGATGATTAGATCGGTGTAGCTCGGCACCGGCTGCCCCTCCGCCTGGAGGCTCGCCTTGGCCTGCTCGCGGAACTCCACCAGATTGGTGGCGTCCGCCTCGGTGACCTCGGTCACGGCCGCCGTCGTCTGGGCGCTCTCGGCCATGCGCTGGGCGATGACGCGGCGCACCTGGGTCATCGGCACGGCCTTGCCGGCGAGGGGGGCGCTTACCGGCGCCGCCTTGGGCGCGGTGGGGGCCACCGGCGCTATCGGGGCGGCGGCTTGCGTGGCGGCGATGGCCGCTTCGACGTCGCGGGCTTGGACCTTGCCACGCTCGCCGGGGGCTATGGTTGCCAAATCGATGCCGGCCCTTTCGGCCAAACGCCGGGCCAGCGGCGAGGCCTTGATCCGCCGCGAGGTCTGCGCGACCGCGGACGCCGCCTCAGCGACCACGGCCGCGGCCCCCACCGGCTGCCTCTCTTCCTGGGCGCCACCGGACGCTTCGGCGCCGGGCATCTCCTCGCCCTCGCCGAGGATGTAGCCGATCATCGAATCGACCGGCACGGAGACGGGCAGGGACTGGTCGCGGACCTCGGGGATGATCCGGAACCTGCCGCCCACCGGCGCCTCGAAGTCCTGCACGGCCTTATCGGTTTCCACGGCGAAGACCGGGTCGCCCGGCTTTAGCATGTCTCCGTCGTTCTTGTACCATTCCACGATGTTCCCGCTCTGCATCGCCAGGCCGAGCTGGGGCATGGTGAGTCTAAAAGACATAACAGACTCCTTGTGACGTGGGGCTGGGGCTTGCGACCGGTATGCCGCTGCCAGCCAGCCCCGCGATTTACACGCGTTTGTCCTCTGGATTCGGAACATGAGTTATCGCTGCTAGGGTCGTCCGCCCTCTCTAGGAGAGGACCTTGCGGATCCCCGCCATGATGTCGGGAACGCCCGGGATGACGAAGTTCTCCATTGCCGGCGAAAACGGGATAGGCGTGTTGCAGGCCGCCACCTCCTCGACGGGTGCGTCGAGATCGTAAAAGGCCTTCTCCATAATCTTCGCCGTGATTAGGTTCGCGTAGCCGCCCCGGCGGACGTCCTCGGACACCACTACCACCCGGTGCGTCTTCTCTACCGACTGGACGATGGTCTTGACGTCCAAGGGGTAGAGCGTACGCGGGTCGATGACCTCCACCTCGACGCCGTCTTCAGCGGCGATCTTCTCGGCGGCCTCGAGCGCGTACAGCACCTGGCGCGACGTGGCGATGACCGTCACGTCCTTGCCCTGCCGCTTCACATCCGCCTTGCCCAGAGGCACGACGTAGTCTTCTTCGGGAACCGGACCGGTCGTCGTATAGATCATCTTGTGTTCGATGAAGATAACCGGATCTGGGTCGCGAATGGCTGCCAGGATCAAGCCTTTGGCGTCGTAGGGAGTGGAAGGCATGACGACCTTCAGCCCCGGCACGTGCGTGAACCAGGCCTCCAGGCTCTGCGAGTGCTGAGCGGCGGCGGCCCGGCCGGCGCCACCGGCCGTGCGAAGGACGAGCGGCACGGAAGCCTGGCCGCCGGTCATATACCGCATCTTGGCGGCCTGGTTGACGATCGGGTCCATCGAGCGGGTCGTGAAGTCGGAGAACATAATCTCGGCGACAGGGCGCATGCCCAGCAGGGCGGCGCCGACCGCGCAACCGACGATCGCTTCCTCGGAGATGGGGGTCTCACGGACGCGCTCGGGGCCGAACTCGGTGTAGCAGCCCTCCATCGTGCGCCAGGAGCCTCCCCACGGGTCGATGATATCTTCGCCAAGCAGGAAAACGCGCGGGTCGCGGCGCATCTCGTGCTTCAGCGCCTCGTTGATCGCCTCGCGCAGCATCAACTCTCTCATAGTTCAGCCCCCTCCGGTAGCTCCGCGTAGACGTGCTGCAGCGCCTCCTCGGGTGCGGCCGAAGGACTCGCCTCGGCGAAGGCGATGGAGTCGTCTAGTTCTTTCTCCACTTCCTTCCTGATGGATTCGAGCAGCGCCTCGTCGGCGACATCGCGCTCGACAAGCACCTTCTCGAAGCGGGGGATGGGATCCTTCTTCTTCCAGGCGTCGATCTCGGCCTGGTCCCGCCCGATGTTCGAGCCTGGGTTGTTGATGGCGTGGCCGAACCAGCGGAAGGTCTTGCACTCGAGGATGCTGGGGCCCTTCCCAGCGCGGGCGCGGGCAATCGCCTCACTCGCGGCTTCGGAGACCGCCAGCACGTCGTTCCCATCGACGGTGAGGCCCGGGATGTCGTAGGCCTGGCCGCGGACGAAGAGGTCCGGGGTCTTGGCGTGCATCCGCTGGGGGGTGAACTGCGCGTACAGGTTGTTCTCGACGACGAAGATCACCGGTAGGTTCCAGGTGGCGGCCAAGTTGATGCCCTCGTGGAAGGCGCCGGTATTCGAGGCACCGTCGCCGAAGTGGCAGGCGACTACTTGATCGGTACCCTTGACCTTGATGGCCGTGCCGGCCCCGGAGGCGATGGGAATGCCGGCGCCGACGATGCCGTTGGCGCCAAGGATGCCGAGGCTCATGTCCACGATGTGCATCGAACCGCCCTTGCCGTGGCAGTAACCGTCTACCTTGGCGTAGAGCTCGGCCATCATCCGGTTCATGTTCCCGCCCTTGGCGAGCAGATGGCCGTGCCCGCGGTGGGTGCTCACGATGTAGTCGTCGGGCCGGAGATTAGCGCTGACGCCCGTCGCCACCGCCTCTTCGCCTACGTACGAGTGCAGCGCTCCCATGATGCGACCGCTAGAGAATAGACGAACGATGCGGTCGTCGAACATGCGGATGCGCAGCATGGTCTTGTACATCCACAACAGGCGGTCTCGCTCGCTGCCGTTAACGGGGGCCGCGTAGTTAGGCTCGGTCCGAACCGCGCTATCGCCGCTCCTTTGCTGTACCATATTCTCGCTCCACAAAAAAAATCCGTCTCAGCACGAGGCCTGGCAGACTCATTGCTGCCCAGTTATGTTTACCACCCAGCGGGCAACGCGTGCCCCGCTGCCTGGCGTCTGGGCGATAATAGCATATCATAGCGGAGCACCTGAGTCAAAGCCTGTTTGGCTGGATCGCTTGTCGTGGCCACGGACCATGGGTAGATAGACAGGAGGTCTACCTGACGGACTGTCCAGAACGTGAATGAGGCTGCTCGCGCAAGAGGGCAGAGCCCAAGGCGCCGAGGAGGGCGACGACGGCGGAGCCCCAAAAGGCGGGCGTGAACGAGTTGGTCGTGTCGGCGATGTAGCCGGCCAGGGCAGGCCCCAGCCCCAGCCCCACGCCGCCGAGGATGTTATTTACGCCGAAGGACGCCGCCGCCAGCTGGGGGCCCAGCAGGTCGCCGCAGAAGGCCGCCATGAGGGCGATGTTGGCCCGCGCCGTCAGGCCATACAGGAAGGTGCAGAGCAGGAAGACCCAGGGGGAGCCCCCCCAGGCGAACAGCCCGAAGGAGACCGCCTGGATGGCATACACGACGATCAGCGCCAGCTGGCGGCCCACTCGGTCGGAGATACCGCCCCACATGAAGCCGCTGGCGATGCCGATGACCCCCGACAGGGCCCACAGCTGGCCCGCCCCCTCTGCCGTGAAGCCGCGCTGTTCCAGCAAATAAGCGGTGAAGAAGGTGACGAAGCTGATGTTGCTCAAGGCCGAGGCCATGCCCAGGACGGCCAGATACCAGACGGTTGGCGAGCGATATACCTTGCCCAAGTCGACGCGCTCGGGCTCGTATTCCCTCTCGGTCTCCGACGTGGCGCCGAACGGCAGCAGCCCGAGGTCGGCGGGTCGGTTGCGCAGGAAGAACGCGTCCAGCACGCCGAAGAGGACGACAGCCACCCCCAGAACGGACCACCCGTAGCGCCAGCCCACGACGCCAAGGGCGACGATGAGGGGAGGAATGAGCAAACCGGTGATCAGCGAGCCCACCGGCCCGCCGGCGGAGATGGCCCCCATCGCCCTGCCGCGCCGTTGCCTGACGAACCAGGCCGTGGCGAGGGCGATGGCCGGGGAGGTGGACACCAGGCCGCAGGCGCCGGCGATCGCCATGAGGACCAGGGCCGTTTCATAGTTCGGGGCCAGGCCGAAGAGGATCATGGCCAGGCCCACGGTTACCGTGCCGAAGGTGATCGTGTGCCTGTAGCCGAAACGGAAGACTACCCAGCCAAGCGAGATCGCCGCCAGCGTATAGCCCACGTAGTGCACCGTGGCGAGCATACCGGTCTGGGTGAAGGTGAGCCCCAGGTCCGCGCGCAGGCTCGGCAGAATCATGGCATAGCCGAAGCGCAGGAAGCCCTGGGCGCCCAGCATCGTCAGCGAGGCGAGG
This sequence comes from Chloroflexota bacterium, assembly GCA_021847625.1. The sequence goes on along the minus strand of JAJZQK010000010.1, from coordinate 3,697 downwards.
AGCACCACGACGTATGCATAATGGAACCTGGCCCCCGCCTTGACGACGGCCGACGCAGGTTGTGGTCTCAAATCGACACCATTAGCCAATCCCATGAGCGGATCGAGTTGACGCCAGGCCCGTGAGGTGGCCTGCCCAGAATAGCACAGACGGGCGGGACGGGCAATAGGCCGGATGCTCGGTAAGAATCACGGCTTGGCATCTAGGATTACCACCCCCGGCTGTGCTATAGTTGCACCACCTTGATCGGCCCTCCTGGGCAAGGGAGGACGGCGTGAACTCGGTCGAACGTTGGGCAGAGGCGATCGCCGAGCCGCTGCTGGCGGACGAATCGCTGCGTGGCGACCTGGAGGACGCGGCTTACCAGCCGATCCTCGACTGGGCGATGCTCGAGGCCGGACGCTGCGCCGCCGTGGCCGCCGCCAGAGAGGATGCGCCCCAGTTCGCCCAGGCCTGCCGCCGCCAACTACGGAGCATCGTTTTCGCCGTCTCACGGGCGGCGGTCGACGGGCAACGAGAGGACCTGCTGGCGCTGATCGGTCCTCCCGTGTTCGGGCCGCCGGATGTGCCAAGGGTTCGCGTCGGCCTGGGCGCCCTCGCGCTCACGGACGACGCCCGCACGAATGCGGAACGGCTAGCGGCGGCGCTGGCGCCCGCACCGGAGGAGGAAAGATGAGAAAACACCGCCGTTCGGTCTGGCCTTTCGTCCTCGCGCTCGCCGTCGTCGCCGTCTTCCTCGTACTGACGCAGCCGGACGTTCTCGCCCCGGAGCCGGAAGGCTCGTCCGCCGGTTCCGCTCCCGGCCAGGGCGGCTGGTACGAGGTGCGCTTCACCCAGCCGGTCTATCCCGACGACCCGTCCCGCCATCAAGGTAGCCTCGACACCTCGCTCGTCGACCTGATGGACAGGGCCACGCGCACGCTCGACGTCGCCGTCTACGACTTCGACCTGGCCGACGTGGCGGAGGCAATGGCGCGGGCGAAGGCGCGCGGGGTGGCCGTACGCATGGTGACCGACACCGATACCCTCCAGAACACGCGGGATGCGAACGTGCAGTCCGCGTTCGCCAAGGTGAAAGGCGCGGGCATTCCTATCGTCGCCGACGAACGGGAAGCCATTATGCACCACAAGTTCACCGTCGTGGACGGGGAATGGGTCGAGACGGGGTCCTGGAACTACACGGACGGCGATACCTATCGCCTGAACAACAACATGGTCATCATCCACAGCCAAGAGCTGGCCCGCAACTACACGGCCGAGTTCGAGCGTATGTTCATCCATCGCCAGTTCGGTGCCCGGAAAGAGCAGGGGACGGATAGGCCGGTCATCAGCATCGCGGGGACCGAGGTCGAAAACTACTTCTCTCCCCAGGACGAGGTGGCCTTACACGTCGTCGAGGTGGTGAAGCAGGCCAAGGAGAGCGTATTCTTCATGGCCTATTCCTTCACGCACGACGACATCGGCCAGGCGATCGTCGCGCAGGCGCAGGCCGGGCGCAAGGTGGCGGGAGTCTTCGAGACCACCGGCTCGAACACGACCTTCTCCGAATACGGCCGGATGAAGGAGGCCGGGCTGGCGGTGTACCAGGACGGCAACCCCTACTCGATGCACCACAAGGTGATCATCCTGGACGAGAAGACCGTCATCTTCGGCTCGTTCAACTTCAGCGCGAGCGCCGACGACGCTAACGACGAGAACCTGCTGATCGTGCACGACCCGCGGCTGGCCCAGGCCTTCAAGGCGGAGTTCGACCGGGTGCTGGCCACCGCCAAGAACCCACCCCCGAGATAGGCCGCCATCTGGTACGCGGGGTGCGTACGGGAAGTGGCAGAGGTGGAGCAGGGAGGGATCGGCTATGGAATTCGACCGGTACCGGCCGCGGGTGGAATGGTTCGCCCACAACGCGTACGGCATCCATGGCCTCAACCACGTGGCGCGCGTCCTGGTCTGGGCCGACCGGCTTGCCAACTGGTTGGTGGCGGACGGAGAGGTGGTGGATATCGAGGTGGTGCGCTGGGCGGCCGCCCTGCATGACCTCGGCCGCCACAACGACCGGCGTGACCCCGAGCACGGCGACCGCTCGGCGGAATGGCTGGCTGCCAACTATCGCCAATTGGGGGCTTCCCTAACCGAGCAACAGCTGGAGAGCATCGACTACGTCTGCCGCTGGCACGTGCCCGGGGACGGGATGGCCCCAACGATGACCAACGAACTGCGCTGTCTGAAGGACGCCGACGGACTCGACCGTGTGCGCATCGCCGACCTGGACCCCAGGCAGTTGCGCACTCCCCGGGCCACGGAACTGGTCGAGGCCGCCTGGGACCTCTTCTACGCCAGCTGGCCGATAGACGATCACGACCCCTGGCAGCAGGTGCGCACGAAATCCCTCGCCCGGGGCCTCTGGCACTAGCCCCCCGGGTAGATGGGTTTGCCGGCCGCCCGTCGGGACCTCTAGGCGTGCACCAACTCGGCTGCAGCCGCATCGGCCAACGGACGAGCGTCCTCTTCCATCTCTTCGAGCAGACGCTCCATCCGGCGGGCGACGGGCACGATGTCGGTAATCTCGCCGACGCGGCCGCCGCAGAAGACCAGCCCGTCCTCGACTTCGCCGTTCTCACCGATACTCAGCCGACCTGCGGCAGAGTTGATGAGCGAGCGGTAGATGCAGTGTTTCTGTCCGTGGTCCTCACGGTGGGCGCAGAACTTGAGGCAGTTGATGCAGGTTCGTGCTGAAGGGAGCAGCTTCGGCAGCTTCTCTAGCGACTGCTCGACGACGGCACGGCTGGGCATGCCGACCGGGCTGATCGCCGTGACCTTGCTCCCTGCCGAACGCCTCCAAATCCCCTTCATCGTCGGCGAAGCCGAGGATTCGTCGGTCATCGCGAACAGGGTGCCGATCTGGACGCCGTCGGCGCCCATCTCCAGCAGCCGGCGGACTTCCCACCCGTAGCGGATGCCCCCCGCGGCGACGACCGGGCCGGAGAAGCCCCCTTCCCGGAGGGTGCGGTAGATGCCCGGGAACAGGTCCCAGGTGGAGATCTCGGGGTCCTTGGGGCCCAGGTGCCCGCCGGCCTGGCCGCTCTCGACGACGACCCCGGCGATGGCCGGCAGGCGCGTGACGATGCGGGCGAGCTTCTCGCTGGAGATGATGGCCCAGCCGGGGATGCCCGCGGCGGCCAGCTTCTGGAACGGCTCGCGGGCGAACCCGGCGCCGATGACCACGACGTCGACCCGCTCCTGGATCGCCGTGTCGAGGATCTGGTCGAACTGGCTCACGATATGCATTATGCCGACGCCGAGGATGCCGCCGTCCGCCAGCTTGCGACCCGTCCGGATACGCTGGACCAGCTCGTCGGTGTCGCTATTACGGGTGACGAGTCCCGACCCCGCGATGAGCCCCACGCCACCCAGGGCGGCGACGGCGCCCGCCAGCGGTTCGAGTGAGACTCGCAGCGCCATCTGCCCCTGTACTATCGGTACTCTTGCTTTCTTGTTCCCTACCTGAAGGTTCCCCCGTAAATCCACACCCCACCCAGCCTGTCTTTTAATACTTGCGCCGCCTACCGCGGTCGGTGTGCCCATTCTATCAGGTACGCGAGCCAACAACAAGGCGGCCAGGTCTGCCTGGGTCAGCCTAGTCTAGATGGCGGACTACTACCCAGCGACCTGCGGCTTCGATACGTCGACGTGCATCGTC
>JAJZQK010000594.1 GCA_021847625.1 Chloroflexota bacterium | reverse complement strand
ATCTGAAGCGGGAGAGCGTCCCCCACTTCGGCGTGAAGGAGGCGGTGTTCCCGTTCAGCATGTTCCCCGAGGTCGACCCGCTCCTAGGGCCGGAGATGCGCTCGACGGGAGAGGTGCTGGGGATGGCCGACTCATTCGGCCTGGCCTTCTGGAAGGCACAGGAGGCGGTCCTGCCGCTGCCGACCGCGGGCACGGTGCTGATCACGGTTTCCGAGCGGGAGAGGCCGGCCATCGCCGAGGTGGCCAGGCGCTTTGCCGACCTCGGGTTCAAGATCAGGGCCACCGCCGGCACGCGGGCGTTCCTGGCCGAGCGAGACATCCCCGCCGAGCCGATCCTCAAGCAGCACGAGGGGCGGCCAAACATCACCGACGCGATCAAGAATAAGGCTATCCAGCTGGTGATCAACACCCCGGCCGGCAAGCTCAGCGAGCATGACGACTCGTACATCCGCAAGGCGGCCATCCGGCACCGGGTTCCCTACATCACAACGCTGACGGCGGCCCTGGCAGCGGCCGACGGCATCGCCGCCTATCGCGAGAGCCAGTCGGCCGTGAAGTCGTTGCAGGTCTACCACGCCGCCGTCAACGGCGGGTCGACGCGGTAGGCGTTCGCCAGCCAACAATAGGGGTGGGTGGCCGCATCCCGGGTTCCCTCTGAAGATGGGGCAAGGGGGGTGCCAACCAACCGTAGGGGCCGGCAAAGACGCCGGCCCCGGGGTGGACAGACGTGGCCCCTCGGCGCAGCCCAGGGAGGCTGTTCGCCCCTATAAATAGGAGACGGACCGTCGGTGTTCTCACCCACGGCCGCCAGGCAGGCTGTAGCGCGGGGGCTTGTCCCCCGCGGCGTCTCCTACACCGGATACCGGATGGATCCCCGCTTTCGCGGGGATGACAGGGGCTAGGTGCGGGACGGCGGTGCCGTGAAGGACGTGGTCGGCGGCCAGGCGTGACGAGGGCGACCGTCCCGCGTTGCGGGACTTCCTGCGATCACCGGTAGCCCCTCGGCTAAGCGCCTGCCGCGCCCAGATCTCGGGCGTGGCCTTTGCGGTCGGATCACGACCGGTCGGAGGTGCGACTGTGTGCGAGTTTTGCACCGAACACGGCGAGGGGAAGATTTGGTACCTCGCCATGCAGCACTATGGCCAGGAGCTCCTTGCCCAGGGTGGGCGGCGGGAGCAGGTCACCTCCTTCCTGCGCGACTTCGAGGCCAGCACCGCCAAGGCCCTGGCCGCGCTTGACGCCTGGCAGCGCCTCCCGTTTGTCGGCAACCTCGCCACCGGCATCGCCATCTCCCGCCAGAAGAAGAGCCATTTCGGGCAGGTGGTGCCGATCGAGGACGTGGACAAGGTGCTGGGGCTGGTGGATTCGGTCGTGCGGCTACCCTGCGTCTGCCGCAGCCTCACTACCGGCCGCCGGCAGGTCCGTTATTGCTACGGCCTGGGGATCGACCCAGCTGGCTTCCTCGACCAGATACCCGACTTCGGCGAGCACCTGGAGACGCTAACGCCCGCGGCGGCGCAAGCGGCGATCCACGGCCTCGACGAGGAGGGGCTGGTGCACTCGGTGTGGACCTTCGGCACGCCGTTCATTGGTGGCCTCTGCAACTGCGACCACGACTGCGTCGCCTACCGCCTGCAGGTGGGCAGCGGTATGATGCAGGTCTTCTTCGCCGCCGAATACGTAGCCGCCGTCGACTGGGACAGGTGCAGCGGCTGTCGTCAGTGCCGCAGCCAGTGTCCGTTCGGCGCCGTGCGCTACACGGCGAGCCAGGACAAGTGTCTGATCGATCCCGCTCTCTGCTACGGCTGCGGCGTCTGCCGTGCCGCCTGCCCGCGGGGGGCGATCAGCCTTGGGTCCCGCCACGAGCAGCCGCGCTGGCGGCGCCGTCCCGCCCCGCCGCTACGCCACCGAGTGGAGGCACGGCCCTGCCGCGATGCCCGGGCCTGCCTGGCCTGCGTCGACGCCTGCCCGGCCGGGGTGCTGGGCACGGCACCGCGCCGGGGGAGGGAGGAGGGTCGCCCGGCCGCCGACGGCCCTGGCCAGGAACTCCGGGCGCGAGCGCACGGGCGCCATCTGCTACGCCGTGGGCTGGACCCAGCACACAATAGGCACGCAGATGATCCGCGCCGCGGGCGTTCTCCAGCTGTTGCTGGGCAACATCGGCCGGCCGGGGGGCGGCATTCTCGCCCTTCGCGGGCACGCGAGCATCCAGGGCTCGACCGATATCCCCACCCTCTACAATCTGCTCCCGGGCTACCTGGCCCAGCCGAACGTGCTCAACAATCATGGCACTCTCGACGAGTACCTCAAGAATGAGACGCCCGCGACGGGTTGGTGGTCGAACCTGCCCAAGTACATGGTGAGCCTTCTGAAGGCCTGGTACGGTGAGACGGCCACGGCGGAGAGCGGATACGCCTTCGACCACGTCCCGATCATCGACGGCGACTACTCCCAGCAGCCGATGTTGCTGTCCATCCACGACGGCAAGGTGAAGGGCTTTTTGCTGCTAGGCCGGAACCCCGCCGTCGGCGGCCACAACGCGAGCCTCGTCCGCAAGGGGCTGGCCCAGCTGGACTGGATGGTGGTGCGCGACGCCTTCGAAACGGAGACCGCCTCCTTCTGGTACGCTTCGCCGGAGGCACAGCACGGCGAGCTGAAGCCGAGCGAGATCAAGACGGAGATATTCTTCCTGCCGGCGGCCTTCCCCGGCGAGAAGGAGGGCTCCTTCACCAGCACCCATCGCCTGATCCAGTTCCACGACAAGGCGGTGGAGCCGCCGGGGGACGCCCGGTCGGATCTCTGGTTCATCTACCATCTGGGCCGTCGCCTCAAGGATCTATATGAAGATAGTACCGAGGCAAGTGGGTGGGCTACGACGTCCCCGACTTCGAGGTCCACAAGCGCCCCGATTACCGGCCCGCTCCCGACGCCACGGGCATGGGTGCCCTTTCCGGGACCGACCCCTATATCATGATGGGCGATGGCCGGGGCTGGCTGTTCGTGCCGGCGGGTTTGAAGGACGGCCCCTTGCCCACGCACTACGAGCCTATCGAATCGCCGGTGGTCAATCGGCTCTACCCCAAGCAACAATACAATCCGACGGCCGGGCTGTTCCTGCGGCCGGACAATCCCTACGCGCCGGTGGGCGACCCCCGCTTCCCCTACGTGATCTGCACCTATCGCCTCACCGAGCACCACACGGGTGGGATCATGACGCGTTGGCTGCCGTGGCTGGCTGAGCTGCAGCCGGCCGGCTTCGCGGAGATCAGCCCCGA
>JAJZQK010000593.1 GCA_021847625.1 Chloroflexota bacterium | reverse complement strand
TCGCGAGCCACGTTGACGTCGGGGATGTAGTACATGATCAAAACGATGCCCGTGACGATCTGTACGATGAAGAGAAGGAAGATTGCCGCGCCCAGCGTGTAGAACCACCCCCCCTTCTCGGGAACAGGGTCTTTGAGAAGACGGTACAGTATCGGCCCAAGTTTGAACCTGCGATCCAGCCAACCGTAGATGTGGTTCCATATGGCCCTGAAGGGGTGAATCATAGCCGCGCCTCAGACTCAGACTCGGAAAACCGTTTGGTCGGCAATGTAAAGGTCGTTGTCGATGATCTTGGTCTGGTACAAAGGCAGGCTATGCGCGGGCGGCCCGCCCATCAACTGCCCCCAACGGTCATAAAGCCCCCCGTGGCAAGGGCAGAGGATCTGCTGGCGCCAATTGAGCCAGCGCACTCGGCACTCCATATGGGTGCAGATATTCGAGAAGGCGAGGATCTCCTCGCCCCTGCGGATCACGAAGACCCCTCGCACGTCCTCGTAGTTGACCTGAAAGTCCGTCCTCGTGAAGGCAACGCGGTATTCCCTCGGGAATACAGAGTCGATCTCATCCAGAGACGTCACGCGCACCCAGATCTCCGGCCTGCTCCGAAACCAAGGATCGAAGAGGTAGCCGACAACGGGAGCGGCGATCATGAGGCTGAAGATGCCACCGACGGCCACGATACCCCAATGCAGGAAGCCCCTCCGGCTTCTCTGTCTCCCTGTGTTTGGCGGCTGTTCCATTTCTACGTCACCTTAGACCAAAGATAAGCGATGAATCCTGTTACCGATATGAGAGCGATGAAGCCGACGGCCCCGAAGACTACGACAGCAAGGAGGACCACCCCGGTCATTCGACTCTCCCGCCACACATCAGGCATTCTGTAAATGAAGAACACATAAGGCACGACAAGGAAGAACAAGAACACGCTACCGAATATGACGGTGAGAACGTTGGCTCCTTCAACCCTCATCTCGCTGTCCCTTCCTGCCTGCGTACGGCACTTAGTCGATGGCGGCCTCTCTCCAACTCAGTCATTGTTGTTCACCAGGCAAGCCAGGCTGCGGTCGCGGTTCTGCAGGGATGATCTGCTGGGCTTCGTTCGCCGGCATCACGCCGAAGATCAGGTAGCTGCCGCGGGCGCTCTCGCGGATCACACCCATAGTCACCAACAAGGCCATGATCGATACGCCGACGAGGAGCATGGCCACCTGCGGTGCCTTCCTATCGCTTACTCCCCACTGGAACGAGCGCCGGGCGCGCAGATACAGCACCAGATTCGTCAGCACGATCAATGGCATGCCGGCCAGGCTGATATACTTCCAGGGGAACATCAGCCCCAGGGGGAAGCCGGAGGGCACCATTAGCAGCCCCGTTAGCAGAGCGATGAGCCCCAGGGAGACCCATAGCCAGGTCCGCATGGCCGGCGAGGGGTTCCCACGGCGCATCGCAAAGACGAAATAGAGGTCGCCCAGAAACAGCACCAGGCCAAGGAGACCCCCCTGGAGCAGGAACAGCCACGAGTTGGCGCCCAGCATCATGATTGCAAAGGCACCCGGCGAACCCACTAGAATCTGGTGGGCGTAGAACCAACCTACCACAGGTTGAATCAGCGCGAACCCGATCCCGATGAGAATGGCGATGTCGCCGAGCCAGTCGTAGTGGGCCCTGTCCTTGTCCGTGAGCCTGCGGGTAAAGAGAAGCCGCCAACCCACGAAGCCGGCCAGAATCAGCCCCGCGTAGGAGACGTTGCCTATCTGCCGGTGGATAATCTGGGGCCCCCAGGCGGCCGTGAAGAAGGCGGTGATGAGCGGCGTTGGCGAGGTCGGCGTCAGTTGATATGAGCCTGTCGCCGTGACGAGGCTGATAAAGATGGCAGAAGACACTGCAAACGTCCAGCCGATGGCCATGTGCCGCCAGCTGCCCATCCCGAGTCTCGCTCGTGACTCGTAGTAGACGTATGCGCTCACCGTCATGATGATCCACAAGATGCCGATCCCCACCCAGATCCAGAAGAAGATGCCGACCAAAGCGTTGAAAAGGTAGGGATACAGGCCATACAACATCATCAGCGCAAACACTACCCAGGTCGCTCCGAAGGCGAAGAGCAAGACTATCGTATGGCTGAGATCGTAGGACAATCTCGACCAGCGCTCACCGTCCGGGCGCGTGCCCAGCCATTCCGCGATCGGCGCGAGGATGGCAATGCCGAGGATGAAGGCGACAGTGGCAATATGGGCCAGAAAGACCGTCCCCACCATCCACCTATTGCCGACGATTGGTATTTCCAGGGTGTACTCCGGTACCGTCTTCCTACCTCCCGACTGTCATGGGCCATAGCAACGCGCGGCTCGCTCACGGATCAAGCGCAAGTAGACATCTCTTCTAAGCTATCATGCGCCCCTCAACGTAGCCCTCAACATACCTGTCCAGCCTGGCGTAGGAGCGAGGATAAGGCAGACCTTCAGCCGGCGAGGGCAGGTACCTACCGCTAGCATACGGTATGTCTACAGGCAGGCAGGTCCTCGTGCCACAGGGAAAGCATTTGCCCATCAAGCCTACGAGCGGCACAGTTCCTGCTGCAAGTTGACAGGTGGTTGATTACAGAATTGGTCCGCGGTCTACCGTAGCCTGGGCCGTCCTTGACTGAGGGAGAACTAGTATGGGTCATGAGCTTACCACCGTACTGCTCGCCGACGAGAACGACTCGGAACGGCGCCGCCTGCGCGACTACCTGGCAGACAACGGCTATCTCGTTCGCGACGTCGCCGACGGACGGGACCTCCTCCTGCGGCTGCAGCGAGAGATACCCCACCTGATCTTGCTGGACCTGCAGCTGCCCTATGCAAGAGGCATGGGCATCTGCCGGCATATCAAGCAGCGAGGGAACGTGCCCATCATCGTGCTCACGTCCCTCACGGACGAACGAACAAAAGTGAGGGCACTAAGCTATTACGTCGACGATTACCTGGTGAAGCCGGTAAGCAACGCCGAACTGCTGGCGCGCGTCCGCTGCGTGCTGCGGCGCGCCTGGCTATCGTGGCCCGAGCGAACCCCATGTGTGCGCGTGGGCGAGAACCTCGACCTGGACTTCCTGTGCCGGGAGGTCCGTAGGCCAGAAGGGGTATCCCGCCTGACGCCAATGGAGTGCCGCCTCCTGCAAATCCTGGTGCAAAACGCCGGGCGCGTGGTACCGACGGAGCTCTTGCTGGACCGGCTTTGGGGCGACAGTTCCGGTTCCCACAACAGCCTCTGGGAACACATCAGACGGCTTAGGCAG
>JAJZQK010000592.1 GCA_021847625.1 Chloroflexota bacterium | reverse complement strand
TGGCCGGCCAGCGTGCGCTCGTACACGCGCGTGTGTAGATCCGTGAAGCCCTCGCTGAACTCCACCTCGACTCCGTCCATGGCCAGACAGCGGTAAGTGCTCCGTTGGCCGGGAATCGCCGGGAAGGGCAGATCGGAGTGGTTCACGGACAGGAACCAAAGAACGTCGGCCCTCTCGAGTTCCAGTAACCCGGCCATCCGCCGCGGCTCGGAAAGGTGCAGTTCTTGCCGCAAAGACGGACCGAAGAGCCAGAGCAGAAGGTCGAAGAAATGAATGCCGATGTTCACCGCCACCCCACCTGAGCGTTGCTCAGAACCCTTCCAGGAAACGTCATACCAGGGGCCACGCCCCGTGATGTAGGTGAGTTCCACCTGATGACGAAACCCAGAGCCGCGCGCGGCGTCAGTCTCGAGTCGTTGCTTCATCTGCATCAAGGCAGGATGAAGCCGGAGCTGCAGGACGGTATATACACGGTGCCCGGTCTCCGCTTCCAGCTCTTCCAGCGCATCCAGGTTCCAGGGGTTGATGACCAAAGGCTTCTCACAGAGTGCATCGGCATCGTTGCGCAAGGCCATACGAATGTGTGCATCGTGGAGGTAGTTCGGAGTACACACGCTCACGAACTGCACACGGCCTCCCGCCGGACCCCGACGCGCCTTGTAGAGGAAACGGTCGAAGCGCTCGATCTCGGGGAAGTAGCGCACGTCGAAGCCGAAGCCGTCCAGCTGACCCACAGAATCGTGTGGGTCCGTGGCGGCCAGTAGATTGCCCTCGACTGCCTTGATGGCTCGTAGATGCCTCGGAGCGACGTAGCCCGCCGCGCCTACCAGAGCAAAGTTCACTGCTAGAGAACCTCTCTCTCCGAATCGACACCGTCCACAGGTGAGTTCGCCAGAACGGCGGTCAAGACCTTCGAACAAGACCCCGAGCGACCTTCGTGTCATGGCGATGACCTGTGCGGGCCAGTGTTCGCCAAGAGCGAGGCGGCGGTCGAGATATGCCGGAGGCATCGGGACACCGCCGCCGCTTCGAGAGGCTAAGGGCGGGCCTCCACCGCAGACATGATCCTCATGCGGGCACGGGCCGCGCGAGCGCATACTGTCAGCGCCCACGATAGAACTCGCCCACCACCTGCACGACGCGCTCCTGTTGGCGCTCGGTCAGCCCAGGGTAGACGGGCAGCGCCAGCGTCTGCGCAGCCGCGACCTCCGCCTGCGGCAGGTGGCCAGCCGCATAGCCGAGTTCCCCGAAGCAATCCTGCAAGTGCAGAGGCACGGGATAATACAGCTCGCAGCCGATACCCGCCCCGCGCAGGTGCTCCATGAGGGCATCGCGCTCTCGTGCCCGGATCACGAACTGGTTGTAGACGTGGCGACGCTCGGGGGCCTCGTAGGGCAGGACTATGGGGGCTTCTTCCAGTCCTGCGGGACCAGAAGACCCGTCCGGGTCGGCCGCAAGTCCTGCCCGCGTGAACAAATGACGGTACCGAGCGGCGTTTGCCTGGCGGGCGGCCGTCCAGCCGTCCAGGTGCGGCAGCTTGACCGAGAGGACAGCGGCCTGGATCGCGTCGAGGCGGAAGTTGCCGCCCACCAGGGAGTGGAAGTACTTGGGACGTGCGCCGTGTTGTCGCAGCATGTCGAGGCGGTCCGCCAGTTCGGCGCTCGACGTGGTGACGGCGCCGGCGTCGCCGCAGGCCCCCAGATTCTTCGAGGGGAAGAAGCTGAAGCAGCCGGCATCGCCCAAGCACCCTGCACGCCGGCCATGGCACTCGGCCCCGATGGCCTGAGCTGCGTCCTCCACCACGAAGAGATCGAACTGCCGAGCAACAGTCACTATAGGATCCATCTCCGCCATCTGGCCGTAGAGATGAACGGGCACCACGCCCACAGTACGACAACCCACCGCCGCTTCCAACCCGCGGGGGTCGAGGTTGTACGTAAGCGGATCGATATCTACGAACACCGGCACCGCCCCAAGGCGTGCAATGACCCCCGCTGTAGCGAAGAAGGAGTACGGGGTGGTGATGACCTCGTCCCCAGGTTGCACACGTAGGCCCATCAGGCAGCAGAGCAGAGCGTCGGTGCCGGAGGTGACCCCAAAGGCGTAGGGCGCCGTGCAATAGACGGCCAAAGCCTGTTCGAACTCCTCGACCTTGGGGCCCATGATGAAACGCTGTGCGGATAGCACCTCGTCAATGGCCGTGCGAATCTCGGATTCCAGCGCCTCGAATTGAGGCCGGAGGTCTAGCAAGGGAACGGGTCCGGCATCTGCGAGGATCTCGGAACCGACTCCGTCATTCACGGGTGGACACACGCCGGACACCTTCTTCCTCGGACACCAAGACATAGTCATCGCCGCAGCGAACGCAATGGCGCGAGCCAGTTCCGAAGTCCAGTCGTTCACCGCACCGACACACCCAACCTAGGTGGTGGGCGGGGACGCCGGCTACCAACTGGTGGGGCAGGACGTCCCGGGTGACGACCGCTCCTGCCGCAACCATGGCGTATTCGCCGATCTCGTTGCCGCATACGATGCAACAGTTGGCCCCCAGCGATGCTCCACGACGGACGAACGTCGAATCGAACTCATCTTTGCGGCTCACAAAGGCGCGCGGGGTCCGCACGTTGGTGAACACCACGGAGGGGCCGCAGAAGACATCCGACTCAAGCTCCACGCCCTCGAACACCGAGATGTTGTTTTGAAGGCGGCAGCCGTCGCCGATCACCGCACCAGAGGCAACGAACACGCCCTGTCCCAGGCTCACGGCCTTGCCTATCCGAGCCCCCGTCATGACGTGACAAAAGTGCCAGATACGCGTACCCGGGCCGATGACGGCTCCCTCGTCCACTACCGCGGTGGGGTGCGCCATGAAAGTCGAATCGCGGTCTGCGGTCGACGCGAAAGCGCTACGCTTGCCATCTGGATCGAGCATCGCCGGCCCTCACAGATTCAGCGATTCCTGACCAGGTGATGATAGCGCATGGCGCCCCCAGGTCACCGCGGCCATCGGGGCGCTGCTTCATCTGGCCGGGTTCTCCACACTGCCCGCGGTCAGGCCGCCGAGAGACTCGCGTCATGCCCTCTGGTACGATCATTGTCGAAGGGAACACGTGAACCGGAGAAAGCCGCGACCGGATCGTACCCGCGGTAGAGGAGGTGCTCGTGGCAGCCGAGAAGGTGAACAAACCCAAGGCCCCAGAGGTTATCCCCGGTCCGGGCTTTCGCATCAAGGTGTCGTTCGAGCGCATCGACGCACAACTGATGGCCCAGTTTGCGGC
>JAJZQK010000591.1 GCA_021847625.1 Chloroflexota bacterium | reverse complement strand
GGCCGACGGGTGACGGTACGCGACCGTGTTCGCCGCTGCTGGCGCGCGACCTGCAGATTCTCATCTGGGGCGGCGACCCGTCGAGCTGCGCGTTCCCCGATCTGTGGAGGAAGGTCGCGTAGCTGGGGCCCCGGAGCCTTTGCACCGGGAGGCTGATTGACTACCCATCAGGCCCGAGCCCGACCATGGGCTGCGGCTCTCCGGCTCCAGGTGGGGAGTTGGATCGGCGCGCCGGTCGAGTCCCGGGTCGTAGCGGGTGCTGGATTGGCTGCGCAGCGGGCGGGCTCGTGCTCGTTGGCGCAGGAGCCTGGGGGCGGGCAACGCTGTCGATCTGCTCGAGTCGGTCGCGGTAGACCCAGGGCAGGTAATACTCGGGCCTCTTGGCGAGATCCTCGTGGTTTCGCAGACACTCGGTGAGGTAGGCGACGGGCTCGAGTCCGTTGGCGTTGGCGGTGGCGATGAAGGACATATGACGGTCCCCGACGTCCGCGCCGTTCTGGGTCTTGTAGGCGAAGGAGCCGGCCAGGTAGCGGACCGGGATGATGAGGGCTTGTTCGACGACGTTGGTGTCGAGGGGGACGCCGGGCACCTCGTAGAACCTGGTGAGGCGGGGCCACTGGTTGATGACGAAGGCCACGGGCTCCCACAGAGGCGAGTTGGGCTCGACGCAGTTGCCGTCGGTCTTGTCCTTGCACATCTGGAACAGCCTGAGCATGTGCGGCTTCGAATGCTCGCGGTGGTAGAGCATCCTTTGGTGGGGGTCGAGGCCGAGCGCCTTGGCCTTGTCATCGTTGTCGAAGACCGCGGCGTACACCTCGCCGGCGACCGTGTGCTCGGCAGGAAACTTGTCCTTGATCGCCCGGAACTTCAGGTAGCAGTGCGCGTTGCAGACGGCCTGCTCGAGCTCATCGGCGTGGTCCAGAGAAAAATTCTTCGAGGCCGCGTCGCTGACCGCCACGAGCTTGCCCGCGCTGGCTCTGCGGTGCGCGAGCGCCCGGTCGACGATCTCGCCGGCGTGGTGTCGGCCCGTGAAGTACAGGACGACCTTCGCCTGCCCGGTCTCGATGTACAGACAGGTGGCGTTGATGGCGGTCCGCACGTGCCTGGTCGGCTCCCCAAGGCTCTCCAGCGCGTGGATCTCCTTGTGGATCTGTCGTCTCAATTCGATAATCATCGAGCCGGTGTCATCGAATCTGAGGCACGTTGCGTTCCGGATGGCATGCTGCTCGAGCGCCCTGTACAGGGGGGCCAGCAGGTCGTCGCACTCGTCGACGATGCGCCACTGGTTGGCGTCGGGCATGGGTACGCCCCAGCCCTGGTGCAAGGCCTCGAGGCGCTTGAAGGGCGCGCCGGCGAAGTAGTGCATGACGATCAGCATGGCGCACGCCGACCAGTCGTAAATGATGTAGCTGGTGCCGATGCCGCCGCGGACGACCAATTCGCTGCCTGTGGCCGTGAAGATGGCCCCGCACAGCCTGCAGTAGCCCTGCTCGAAAATGTGGCGCTCGGGCCGGAACAGCGACTGACCGACGACGCGAATGATGACCTTGTCGCGGTATGCAAAGACCCGCCCCACTCCGCACAGCACGCAGATGGCGCCGATGATGCCGGCGGTCAAGCAGTGGACGTGCGTCGTTGCATGGACGAACGCATCGGCGCCGTTGCGGCCGTGGCCCTTTGGCGGATCGGGCTTCGTCGAATCCGTGGGGGCCGGCTCGCCGGGTCCGGCGCCTTTTCCGGGTGCGGGCTCGCCATCGAGCGCGGGCTTGCTCGATTCCTCTGTAGCGGCGGCGGGGCCCGACGCAGTCTGCTTTCCCTGCTGCCCGGCGGCCTGTTGGGCGGCCTTGGCCCTCAAGCGGTCCTGCCGCGCCTCGGTGCGCGCGATGAGCATCGATACCAGCCCAGCGACCACCGGCCAGTCCTGTGCAGCGAGTATCTGGCGATCGACCCGCGCCTGCAGTTGATGAAGCTCCTCGACGGTGATGTCGATGCGAGTTGCCATGAAGCGCTACCGCGCAGCACCAGTCATGATGGCTGCAGCGCGCACAGGCGCTCTCGAAAGTTCTTGACGAGCGGGTAGCCGAACACCTGCTTGATCGAGCGGTTGGGCTTCTTGTCCCGGCAGTCCTTTCCCTGGCCCAGAGTCTCACCCATCAGCGTCCAGTTGGCAGCGCGATAGCAGGTGCCGCGATACCGCGCCGGATCCACGAACGTCTCGGTGAAGTAGATCGGATGGGCGTAGACCTGCTGCCAGTCGTCCGAGAGCCTGCGCGAGATGCGCCCCAGCAGGTGCGAGGCCAGGTGCGGGACCTTGACCCACGGCAGAATCAGAAACCGGCTCTGATATGCCACGTACTTGACGTTGGCTCGCCGCGCCTGTTGGTCCCATCCGATGTGCCGATCGCGTGGCCCCAAGTGCCGGGGTGCCGACGACCAGCTGAAGCACGCGATGGGTTGGCCGTCGTGCCGAATGAGGTACTTGAGGTGCTGGCCGACCGGATGCACGTATCCCAGATAGTGGTATCGAGCGATGATCGACTTGACGAGCGCGTCGTCGGGCGTGCCGTGCACCTGATCAATTCGCAGCGGCCCGAGCTTCGAAAGCGGCACGTCGAGGGGCACGGGCTCAAGCTCGATCGGTTCGACGACCACGTGCCGGCGCGGACGATGGGACGTCCAGCGCGCAGGGGGCAGCTCGATATGACCAGCTCGATGCAGCTCGAGCAGCAACCCGCGGCACACCGCATCTCGCGGGGCGCCGTTGTCGTGCTTCCAGTTCCACGCTTCGCACACGGCGAACGACAGGGAGCGACGACTCGCCGCCGGGTTGTCGGCGATGAGCTGCCGGATGACATCGACGTCTACAGACGTCACCTCGCGCCACTGGTATCGGAGCACGACCTGCATGAGCACGAGGCATAATCCCGCGACGGGTAGAATGCAACCCCATCGTGCGATTCTTCGCCGACCAGGGTTGCCTCCGACGAGCCGCACAGGAAGCCGGCGCGCGTGAATGCACCGGGGCCGCGCCGTGCTGCCGGTTCCGAGGGGTGGCCATCAGGTCGTCAGCTGCTCACGCACGGTCGCCCCGAGGACACGCTGCATCGGCCCTGTCCGGCCCGCAGCGAGGCTGGGCGGAGTCGGCCCGTCGACGGCACACTTGCCGGAACGGTAGGTGTCAAAGATGCCTCGCCGACGGAGCGCCATGTACTGTCCAGCAGGGTTGCTGATTTTGGCTATCGCCTCTTGCGTGCAGAACCGCGAGCCGCCAGGGATAACG
>JAJZQK010000590.1 GCA_021847625.1 Chloroflexota bacterium | reverse complement strand
CAGATCCTGGATCTGCAGGAGCAGGCTGGGCAACTCCGGCGTCTGCGGCACCATTTTGCTGAGCTCGATCAGCCGGCCCTGGTTCTGCTTCCCCTCGGCCCGGGTCTGCTCCATTTGCGCCAGTCGCGCTTGATTCTGGGCCAGCTTGGTTTGCTCGCTGGCGATCTGGCCATTCGTGTCGGCGATCTTTCCGCGCAGAGGGCTCAGGAGCAGGAACCAGTACGCCGCGAGGATGACAACGAGCCCCAGCCCGGCGAGGATGAAGACGTTGCGGCGGGTCATCGCCCGTCCACCTCCACCAAGCTGAGGGGCAGCGGCGTGTCCGGCGGTTGGATGTTCTTTACCGTCGCGTCCACGCTGAACTCCTTCACGTTCTTGCCCGGAGCGAACGTGCCGGAGGCTTTTCCCGCCCGGCTCAGTAGGATGTCACTCACACCGGGGATCTGTCCCATGCGTACCAGGAAGCGCGCGACGTCCTCGAAACCGTACGTCCTGGCGGTAATGGTGATCTTCCCGGGCGCGGGCGGGGTTGCGGTCGGGGCTTTCGCATCGGTCTGCTCGACGGGTATGTCCGGCGCCTGAATGCTGAGCGCGGTGAACCACACGTTCTCAGGCACCACCAGGCTCAAATCTCCCATGATCTCGGAGAGCAGGGTGCGCCCGGCGTAGATCTTCTGGACGATCTGTTCGGTCGCGATGCGTTGCTGTTGCAGGGCATCGAACTGCGAGAGCGCTGCCAGCTGGGTCTGGATTTGCTGGTTTTGGGCTTGGAGGTCGGCCAGCTGCTGCTCCAGGTCGGCGAGCCGACCGCTGAAGTAGAGATAGCTCGCCGCCATCCCGCCTATCACCACGAGTACCACCACCACCAGGCCCAGGTAGCCGAAGTCGGTTTTCGTCCTGCGCCGCTCGCCGACGGGAATCAGATTGATACGTCGGACCACTAGTCCACCTCGTCCAGGGCGAGTCCCACCGCTACCGCCAGTCTCGGGGCCACGGCGGCCAGCACTTCGTCAGGAATGCCGGTACGGTTCTCGGCGATCTTCAACAACGGGTTGCCGAGAACCACCTGCATATTGAGGTATTCGGACAGGAATGCATCGAGGTTTCGCACCAGCGCGCCACGTCCGGTCAGCACGAGCTCGTCCACGTAGGCCGCGTAGTCCTGCGTCTGATAGTAGTCGAGGGAGCGTCGGAGCTCGTCGGCAAGCTCCTCGGCCGCCCCGGCGAGACTTTCGTGAACCTCCTGGATGGTCACGGGATTGTACGTCTCACTATCGGCAGGCAAAGGCCCCGGAAGGCCGATACGTTGACAGAGCACCTCTGCGTCCTCCGGGGGAACGCCCTGTTTTTCCACGAGCAATCCCACGAGATTGTCGTGCGCGAAGTTGATGATACGCGTGAACTTCGGGACGCCGTCCCGGGCCACGACCAGGGTGGAGACCGAAGACGAGATGTTTACCACTCCAAGAGTCTGCCCCGCCTCAGCGCCTTGGTCCACGAACGACACCGGTGTAGACAAGGCGCGAACCAGCGCGAACGCCGACACATCGATGCCCGCCACTTTCACGCCCGCCTTCTTCGCGGCGTCGAGGAATCTCTGCACCATCTCTTTCTGGGCGGCAACCAACAACACCTGCTGTTTGGCTATACCATCTTCGTCGGTGTAGCGGGCTACGACCTGGAAGTCAAGCACGGCTTCGTCCACCGGGATGGGGATATAATCCTGCGCCTGAAACTCGATCGCTCCACGCAGCTCCTCCTCCCCCATTTCCGGGACCTCGATGTGCCGAACAATCACCTTCTGGTTGCCCACCCCCAGGTGAACCAGGCCGCCCTTCATGTTGGAACTCCGCATGAACTTCTTGAGTTCCGCGGCCAGGCTTTCGACGTCGATGACCTCTCCCTCGAAGACCACCCCCTCGGGCAGCGGCTGCTCGTGAAACGCTTTGATGGCCACGCTGGGCGGCCGACCCACCAGTTGCACGCCCACGATGCTCGACTTGCCGATGTCGAGACCGATGACGCTCTGTTTTCCTCCGAACAAGGCCATATCGTCAAACCTTGAGTCCTGGTTCCGGGTCAGCCCGGTAACCCTCTACCTCAGCAGCAGAGATATTCGACACGTGCACCACCCGTTCCTCCAACGCCCTACGCCTTTTTCTCGTGCAGCCGCGGCGCAGAGCGGTCGCTTAATCTATCGACTGGCTCCTGGGCTGTCAAACCGCCGCACCAATCCGCCGGGTGCCATGCAGTCTAACGGCAGTCGCTCGCCCGCGATACGCACGGACTCTCAGAAGCGCCGCCCGGCCCTTTTGTCCCGGCAACCCTCCATCTGCCCTCCAGAGTGCGGGCTCAGCGCTCACAACAGCCTCAGGTAAGCGTCGAGGATCGCCGGACCCCACAGCGCGGCCACCGCCGACCCCACGGCCAGAAACGGGCCGAAGGGCACCTTGTCCCGCCGGCCCTTCCGCCCGGCGAGAACCAGCGCTACCCCGGTCAGGCCTCCCACGAGAAAGGAGACGAACATGGCCACGATCACCGCCGAGCCCAGAACCGCGCCCATCATCAGAGCCATCTTGACGTCGCCGAACCCCATCCCCCCCGCCCAGAGCAAACCAATGGCCAGGAGGAAGCCGGCCGCACCCAGGGACGACACCACATACACCCACCACCGGCCCGGCTCCAAGGCGCTCGCCGCGACAAGACCAACCCCCGCGGCCGGCAACACGATGCGATCGGGAATGATCTGGTGGTCCATGTCGATGAAGGTGATCGTGACAAGGACGGCGAGAAACGCCATTACGAGCACGGCGCGGGGGTGTGGTCCATAGACGACCTCCGCCAGAAGGAAGCTCCCACCCGTCAACGCTTCCACGGCCGGATACCGCCAGGCGATGCGTTCCCCGCAATCCCGACACCGCCCCCGCAGCGCAAGCCAGCTCAACACGGGCACGTTGTCGTACCAACGGACGGGATGCCCGCACTGGGGACAGTGGGAGCCGGGTCGCACCAACGACTCCTTCCGGGGCAATCGGTAGATGACCACGTTCAGGAAGCTGCCGATCACCAACCCAGCCAGCGCCGCCACCGCTGCCATATAGGGGGCAAAGTCTGTCATCGCCGTGTCTGCTCACCTCGCAACGCTCTCCCTGCCGCCTCGCAGGCTATGGAGGCCGCCCCACCGGCGGCCACACGCCCTCTATCGGGCGCGAGGCGCTCTCCCTTGAGTGCACCCACTGTACAGCTTTACGACCAAGGGTGCCATCCACCCTTGGTCGTAGA
>JAJZQK010000009.1 GCA_021847625.1 Chloroflexota bacterium | reverse complement strand
GTCGTGTTGCGAAAGGCGCTATCTCGCGGACACCGATCGCAGTCGAGTAGACTGTGGGCCTACTTGCTGCTCTCCGTTCTTGCCATCGCTGTCCTTCTCCGTGCCAAGACCAACCGCCAGGGATCCCGTGTCCGCCCAGAAGGTGTTCCTGGTGGCCTAGGAACGGCGCCTCTAGAGCTTAGTTCGGCTGGGGTCACAACTGGGGCTATACCTGTGCATGGGCAGCTGCCGGACCCGCAACCTGGTGTCTCTGTGGTAGAGCCACCGGAAGCCCTGCCGTGCGGTCTCATCCCTGAGCCGGGCAACACCCCGCCTGCCGTACCGGGACTGACTAATCCCATCATCGAGAATGGGGTCGCCGAGGCTGGGGAAGATCCAGCCACTGCGGCCCAGAGCGGACAAGCCGCGACGGGAACCGCCGTTGTTGAGCAGGAGCCAGAATTTGCCGGCAAAAGCCGCAGTGGAATGGAGGAGAAGGCAACACCTCATATTGATACAGTGCCGCCGGAGAAACGGGGAGGCGGGGTGCGCGGGCCCCACTTCAGGAGAAAGAACGTGGCCAGCAGGTCCACATCGTCCGTGCTGGCCAGGCCGGAGGTCATCTGCTGGGAGTGCGGTAGGGTATGGATGCTCGGCGTGGAGCTGCCCAATGGCAGGCCTTACGGTCAGACCCTGTGCATCCGGCAAGGTGGCAAGGAGCTGTCCCGCGATCCATACCGTAAGGGGCGCTGGCTGGCAAACTCTGTGAACGATCCGGTGATCGTGACTAGCAATGGTAACGGTGGGGATGAAGGGTGTGTAACCCAGCTGTCAGAAGCGCATGGTTGCCTCTTGTTCAAGATGAACTCCCAGGACGACGGAGAGGGGCGTCTCGTCGCTTCCTACACCCGCGGCTGCTATTTGGCGGTAGTGCCAGAAGACTGGCGGAGGGATGAGGCGTTGGCGGGGCCGCCATCGGTTAGTCCGCAACCTGTGAATGTCGCAGGCTATAGAGGCCACTTCTTCGACATTCCCTCCGGTCCGGGCGAATTCACGATTGCCTTCCGCACGTCAAGTGGCCAGACTATTGTTCTTGAGCGGAGGGCACCTCGGTTCGAGGTAGTTGGGACGATGGTCGAGGATGCAGGCGAGGGCGTAGGCCCCTTGTTGGGCGGCGACCCTCCCCGGATCAGGTCCACCACAAGCGAAACGGTGTGGCAGGAGATCGGGACGGTGGTCGTCGGCGCCGAGGGCCGTGGCAGACGAAGATGGCGCACCTCTTTCAACCCCGACCCCGGCGCCTCTGAACAGGATCTGCCAAACGATGTTGCCCGAAGGAAGAGTGGCTGGTACTTTGTCCGGTTCTACGATCTTAATGACGAGTTCGTTGAGAGTCTGGATTTTCGGTATGTTGCCGGACTTCGGGAGATTATCGCCCCCGGGGGGCTCAGCCTTCTGTCCAAAGAGGGTTATTCCCCGGCCGGCGTGGAAGTCCGGCACGAACCAGACATCCAGGTAAGGCCGGCTCGGAAAAGCATGCCTGGCATCGAAACGAGGAGAACGGACTTCGGAACAGAGATCACCATCCCCTCTGACCAGGCGGCAGACGTTACGAATTGGACTGTCGGTCCGTCTGATAGTAGGGCGGTTACCGTTACCCTCGCGGTCAGACGGATTTGGTGGGCTCTAAGCGAAACCGACCACCCGCCGGCAGTATGGTCGTGCAAGCCGGTTGAAGTTCCTCGTGATTCCCTCTCGGCGGTCTCCCCTATAACCTTGTGGCTTAAGTTGCCCAACTCCCATTGGGCCGAGCAGTATTTGGTCGGATTTGGACGAGAGACCGCTAGGCGATATCGGCCGGAGGGCGGGAGCAGCAATGTCTGCGTCCCCCTCCGTGATTTTGCCGATGCCCCGGAGGCGGGGTTAATTCTGGGCCGGCACGATCTGGCCATATGGCTCGTAGCGGGGCGAGAGGAAGGCAGGGTCGTCCTGGGCTCGGTCCTGACCGGGCTGCACTGTCGGCTGTGCGGACAAGAGGTACGAAACGAGACGGAGGCGCTGGCGCATATCCGGACCTCCCATTTGGATGAGTCGTATGACCTGCTGACCTATGCCCAGCTGCATAAACTTGAGCGGCGCGTGCGTCTCCGTCTCGGGGTCCCTGAATACCTCCCACCCGAGATCTACCTATGCAAGTGCTGTGACTACTACATTGCGGCCGGGAACATCCAGAACCCAACTGGCACGATATACAAACACAGCAAAGAGAAGCATCCGGGTGAACGAGTCCGGTTCCGTCGGGTCACGGACATCGATGAGATCCGCGACAACGTGATACGTAACCTCCCGAAGGTCCACAGATGCAAGCAGTGCGACGTGTTGCTCGCAAACCCTACACAACAGGCCTTGGCGCAGCACCTGTACGATGAACACAGGCAGGTTGTGTACGCTTGAGTGATAGAGGAGAGGGGATGGACCCGATCGAGCTAGCTGCCCTGGTGGAGGAGAGGTATCGGCGTTACCTGGAGACCACGTTCTTCTTCAGGGACCCCGACTTGCGTCGTTCATTCACCGAGGCGCTCAAGTCCGGCCGTCTCAGCAAAGGACCTTACCTGGAAGCAACCTCGGTCTTCAAGCCAGGGCTGACGCCGCGGACTCTGTTCACCCAGTTGCTGGGGCGTGAACCGGATGAGGGTTTCCTGGCAGCGGTCAATGGGGAGCGTCTGCTCTACCAACATCAGGAACAAGCCATCAGGAAAGTGGACCAGGGCCGGAACGTCGTGGTGGCCACGGGCACCGGCAGCGGCAAGACCGAGGCCTTCCTCTATCCCATTCTTCTGCACTTGTACCGGGAGTCACTGACTACCCGCTTGGAGCCGGGTGTCCGCGCCCTCGTGCTTTATCCGATGAACGCCCTGGCCAACGACCAACGAGACCGCCTGGGCGAGGTCTGCGCCCGCCTGGACCGGTCGAGATCACACTTCCGCCTGACCTTCGGGCAGTATATTGGGGATACTCCGGAGGACGAAACCGACGCGCGGCGTCAGGCCCAGCGCCAGGTCTCCGAGGCCCTGCCGGGCGAGTCGACCCTCCGTGCGCAGATGCGGGAGGCACCACCCCACATCCTTCTCACGAACTACTCGATGCTGGAATACCTACTATTGCGCCCGGACGATAGCCCTCTCTTCGACAACGGCCGCGCGCGCTGGTGGACGTACCTGGTGTTGGATGAGGCGCACCAGTACCGAGGCTCGAGGGGCACCGAAATGGCGATGCTGCTGCGCCGCCTCAAGCGTCGGCTGCGCGAGGGCGGTTTCGCCGGGCGCTTTCGCTGCATTGCGACCAGCGCCACCCTGGTTGGGGGGAAGGAAGACCGTGCCGCCGTGGCGAGGTTCGCCACCGACCTCTTTGGCGAGGAGTTCTTGGACGAGGACATTGTCCTGGGGGATGCGGAGCCGGTTCCCGAGCCCCAGGGAGCTAGGCTTCCACCAGCAGACTACCGGACGCTGGCGCTAGCCATCTCGGACGGTGAAGTCGTTAGCGAGGGCTGTGTGGCGGACATGGCCGAGAGGCTCGACTGTGCTGTCGACCGCGGCAACGACCCGGCGCGGGTGGCCGGCGGTCTATTGCAGAGCGACCGACGTGTGCAACTGCTGCGCCGCTTGATCACCGGAAACCCTGTCGAGGCGGACAAGGTGGCGAATGCCGTATTCGAAGACATCCCCGAGGGCGAGCGGTTGACGGCGCTGGCCCGCCTGGTGGACCTTCTCCAGAAGGCGAAAGCGCCTGGTTCCGAGGCGCCCATCCTATCGGCGCGCTACCACTTCTTCCTGCGCTCGCTCGAAGGGGCCTTCGTTTCGTACTGGCCCGAGAAGAAGGTATTCCTGGACCGGCAGCACGGCACTGGGCATGGGCAATCTTTCGAAGTGGCGCTCTGCCGCCAATGCGGCCAGCACTACTTCGTAGCCGGCAGGGGTCTGCGGGACGGGCGACTCGAGGAAGCGGTGCGCGATCCCGCCGCCCTCGACTTCGGCGCCACCTTCTACCGCCCGCTGGGAGGTTTGGAAGCCGATGGCGATGAGGACGAGGGGGAAGAGGGCCCGCCTGTGCAGACGGTACTGAACCTCTGCATGCGCTGCGGCCAGGTAGCCCCCGGCCAGCCGCCCTGCGGTCACGCCGAGACGATCCGGGTCGTCAGGGAGGACCCGACCCGGGACGAGGACAGAGCGGACCAGATCGTCCGATGTGGCGCCTGTGGCTACCGTTCGGCCGGTGATCCCGTGCGCGAGGTCGTACACGGGACCGACGGGCCCCATGCCGTTATCGCGACGACCATCCACCAGCACCTGCCGCCGGGGCGAAAGAAGCTGCTTGCTTTCGCCGATGGACGCCAGGAGGCGGCGTTCTTCGCCTGGTACCTCGAGGAATCATACAGGTCGATTCTCCACCGCAACATCCTGCTGTCGGTGACACGCAGCCTCGACCAATACACCGCAAGCGGCCTATCCCTCCGTGAACTGACCAATGACATGCAGTCCGTATTGCGGAAGCGAGGCGTTGTTCCGCCCACGTTCGGCGATCTGGACGTACGTAGAGAGGCATGGCTCGCCGTCTACCGGGAGTTCCTCACACCGGAACCCAGAATCTCGCTGGAAGGCGTGGGGCTGATCCGCTGGGCGTTGAAATGGCCCGATTGGCTTCCCATGCCGGGTATTCTTGGAGAACCTCCCTGGTCCTTGTCGGAGGCGGAAGCACGTGCCGTTCTCCAAGTGCTCATGGACTCGCTGCGCCTGGAGAGGGCGGTCGAACTGAGGACGGACGCCGCGATCAACCTGGCCTGGGAGGACCTGGCGCTTCAGTTATCCCCCCTTCGGGTCCGTGTGGGTGAGCCCAGGGGTCAGCGTGACGTACGCAGTTGGGACGGAAGGCGAGGTCGACGCGCCCGGTGGCTGCAGAAGATCCTGACGCACGGCGCTGGCCTCTCGGAAGTAGCGGCGGAAGCGCAGGCCGTAGATACCTTGCGGACCATCTGGGAGGAGATCAAGTGCGGTGATGACAATGCGCCGCGGGCCCAAGACAGATTGTTGCTCCAGGTGGAAGACGCGAAAAGAGCCAACCCCGATTGGTGGCGATTGTACCCGATCGCCGAAACGGGGCAGATCTTCCGCTGCGAAACCTGCGGCCAAACGGCCGCGGTTTCCGTTCTGGGCATATGCCCGCGGCCCGGGTGCCCCGGTACACTGGTGCCTACACCCGCTTCCGCTCTTGTCGCGAACCACTACCGGCTCCTCTACCAGGCTGACCTGCCCGATGCCTTGCGCGTTGAGGAACACACGGCGCAACTGGACAGGGAGAAGGCTCGCGAATACCAGCGGGAGTTCAAGGCAGGGAAGATCCACGTCCTCAGCTGCTCGACGACATTCGAGCTGGGCGTGGACCTCGGCGATCTGGACACGGTATTCTTGCGCAACGTGCCACCGGAGCCTTTCAACTATGCCCAGCGTGTGGGTCGTGCCGGGCGGCGCCGAGGCCACCCTGGGTTCGCCCTCACTTACTGCCGCCGGGCGCCGCATGACCTCTACCACTTCGCGGAGCCCGAGCGAATGGTGCGCGGCAAGGTCCGTCCCCCCGTCATAAGCCTGCGCAACGAGAAGATAATCACCCGCCACCTCACGGCCGTGGCGCTCTCCGCCTATTTCAGGGCACATCCGGACCGGTTCAAGACCGTAGAAAAGCTGTTGGAAGACATGGGTAGCCCGAGCGGATTGGCCGACCTGCGGGCGTTTCTGGCGCGAGAGCGGGCATCCATGGAGCCGTCGCTACGTGCCATCGTCCCGCCCGAGTCCCACCTCCGGTTGGGACTGGATGACGAGGGCTGGATTGCCAAGGTGGCAGGGGAAGATGGACGCTTCGCGAATGCCGAGAGAGAGGTCGCGAGTGACTACCAATCTGTCCGGGATCTCGAGAGGGATGCAAGCGAGCGCGGACGCCACAACACCGCCCAGTGGGCAGCAGATCGGGCCAGGACGATCGCTCGGGAGGATGTCCTATCGTTCCTCTCTCGCAAGGCGGTGATCCCCAAGTACGGCTTCCCCGTCGATGTGGTCGAACTCGACATGCAGCCGGTGCGCGGCATGAGCCAGGAGACGACCGAGGTCCTCCTCCAGCGTGACCTGCGGATGGCCATCGCCGAGTTCGCCCCCACGAACAGGCTGATTGCCAACAAGCACGAGTGGACATCCTACGGTCTGAAGAAGGTAGCGGCGAAGGAATGGGAACGACGGCTGTACAAGAGGTGTTCTAAGCACAATGTCTTCGTCCAGTGGCGCGAGGGTGAGCCCGAGCCGCCCATGCCGTGCGGCGATGCCGTGCCGACGTTCGAGTACGTATGGCCCCAGTTTGGCTTCGTGAGCGGGCGAGGAAAACCCAGTAATCCTCGAGGACGGCCGTTGAAAATGTTCACGACCCGTCCCTACTTCGCCGGCAGCCTCGAAGCCGATCCCGGCACGCTGACCCTGCCTGCGGGGTCACCCATGATTGAGATAAAGCGGGCCTCTCCAGGGCTGATGGTCGTCCTGTGCGAGGGCAAGCAGGGGCGTGGATTCTACATTTGTGGCAACTGCGGGGCCGGTTTTGGGGAGCGGAAGAGGCCACCGCACAAGACCTACCTGGGCCGCGAATGCCGAGGCACCCTGAAGCGAGTCTCCCTCGGTCATGAGTTCGTGACCGACGTTCTCCAGGTTCAGTTCCTGACCGCGGAACCGATGGGGATGGAGCCCCTCTGGTTTGCCTACTCCCTGGCCTGTGCTTTGGTCGAGGGGGCTGCCCAGGCGCTGGAGGTGCCGTCGACAGACCTGAGTGCCGTGGTGGCAAGCGGCGACGCGTACGCAATCCCGCCTATCGTCCTGTATGACGACGTGCCCGGTGGCGCCGGCCTTGTCGCGCAGCTTGAGAACGGAGAGGTCTTCAAACGCTGCCTGAAGGCTGCGCTCGAGAGGGTGGCGGGTGGTTGCGGTTGCGGCGAGGATGCCAGCTGCTATGGGTGCCTGCGCAACTACGGGAACCAGTTTGCCCACCAGCAACTAAAGCGAGGTCCCGTGGCTCACTACCTGACCAAGATTCTGGCTGAATGGAGTTGACGGGAAGATCTAGTCTTGAAGCGAAGCTAGGCCAGAGACGGCCGCCACTACGTTGATGGCCTGGACTGAATTGGATTCAACTACAGGCAATTGGTATAAGCGGTAGTCCGTGGCCAGGGCATAAAGAGAGGGTATCCCCTTTGTGGGGGGTACCCTCTTCGGCTAACTATGGACGGGCAGTCTATTTGGCGCCGTTGCGCAGGTACTCGTCGATGCTCTTGGCGGCCTTCTTGCCGGCGCCCATCGCGGTGATGACGGTCGCGGCGCCGGTCACGGCGTCGCCGCCGGCCCAGATGCCGGGCTTGGTCGTCGCCAGGGTGTCGGGGTTCACCACGAGCGTGCCGTGCCTGCCGACTTCCAGCCCCTCTGTCGTCTGCACGATCAGCGGGTTGGGCGTCGTGCCGATGGCGATGATGAGGATGTCGAGGTCGATTACGAAGTTGGATCCCTCCTTGGGCACCGGGCGGCGGCGGCCGCTGGCGTCTGGCTCGCCCAGTTCCATCTCCATACACTCCACGCCCGCTACCCTGCCCTTGCCATCGTCCAGCACGCGCACGGGGTTGGTGAGGAGCCGGAACTCGATACCTTCCTGCTCGGCGTGGTGGATCTCTTCGGCCCGGGCCGGCATCTCGGCGCGCGAGCGCCGGTAGATGACGTAGACCTTGTCCGCGCCCAGGCGCAGCGCCGTGCGGCTGGCGTCCATCGCCACGTTGCCGGAGCCGACCACGCCCACCCGCTGGCCGACCTTGATCGGCGTGTCGTACTCGGGGAACTCGTAGGCGTGCATCAGGTTGCTGCGGGTGAGGAACTCATTGGCCGAGTAGACGCCGCTGAGGTTCTCGCCCGGGATGCCCAGGAACTGGGGCAGGCCGGCGCCGGTGCCGAGGAAGATGGCCTCGTAACCTTCCGCCAGCAGATCGTCGAGCGTCGCCGTGCGGCCGATGATCCAGTCGTAGCGGATCTCGACGCCCATGTCCTGCACGTACTTGACCTCGGCCTCCAGCACCTTGCGCGGGAGCCGGAAGGGCGGGATGCCGTACATCAGCACGCCACCCGGCCCGTGCAGAGCCTCGAACATGGTGGCCTCGTGGCCCATGCGGGCCAGGTCGGCGGCGGCCGTAATGCTGGCCGGCCCGGCGCCGACGATGGCGACACGATGTCCGGTCGACGGCGGCACCGTCGGCGCTTCCTCGCCGTGGGTCAGACCCCAGTCGGCGGCGAAGCGTTCGAGCCGGCCGATCTGCAGGGGCGCCCCCTTCTTGTTCATCAGACAGACGGACTGACACTGCGATTCCTGCGGGCAGACACGGCCGCAGATGGCCGGCAAGTTGTTCTTGGCCTTGATGACTCTGGCGGCCTCGGCGGGATCGCCCTCCGCGGCCAGTATGCGCACGAAAGCCGGGATATCAACCTCTACCGGGCAGCCGCTGATGCAGGGACTATTCTTGCACTGAAGACAGCGCTTCGCCTCCGCATAGGCTTCCTCGAGAGAGTAGCCGAGTGCCACCTCGTCGAAATTGTGAGCGCGGATCATCGGGTCCTGCTCCGGCATCGGGACTACGTTCAGATTGAGCTTCGGCATCAGGATGTTCCCCCTCTAGACCTGCGATAGGCGGCACTGGTGGGCTTCAACCGCTCGCTTCTCTTCCTCCAGGTAGAGACGCTGGCGGGCGAAAAGCAGGTCCCAATCCACCAAATGGCCTTCGAAATCGGGGCCGTCGACACATACGAACTTGGTCTCGCCCCCCACACTCACACGGCAGCCACCGCACATGCCGGTGCCGTCTATCATAATCGGGTTCAAGCTGACGATCGTCTTGACGCCGTAAGGCTCGGTGGTCTTTGACACGAACTTCATCATGATCGAGGGGCCGATAGCGACGACGCGGTCGATCTTCCGTCCCTGATCGAGCATTTCCTTGATGGGGAGGGTGACGACTCCCTTGTACCCATAGCTGCCGTCGTCGGTGCTGACGATCACCTCGTCGCTCGCCGCGCGCACGCGGTCTTCCCAGAAGATAAGGTCCTTGGTACGGAAGCCCATCACGGTAATCACGTGGTTGCCGGCTTCCTTCATCGCCCGCACGATGGGCAACAAGGTGGCGGTGCCAAAGCCGCCGCCGACGCACATCACGGTGCCGAAGTTCTCGACCTCCGTGGGGTGACCAAGAGGCCCGGCGAAGTTGGCGATCTTGTCGCCTGCCTGGAGGGTGGCCATCTCGGTGGTGGTCTTGCCGACCTCCATGAAAACGATGCTAACCGTCCCCTCGTCGCGGTTGTATTCGGCGATGGTGAGCGGTATGCGTTCGCCGTGCTCGTGCAGACGCACGACTACGAACTGGCCGGCCAGCGCTTTCTTGGCGACGGCTGGAGCCGCGATCTTGAAGTAGTGGATCTTCGGCGCCAGATCCTCACGGTACACGATTTCGTACACTAATACTCCTCCCAACTAAACCCCGTTGTGGGGAAGGCGGAGACGGCCCCTTATCGGCGTTGCTTGCCGGATTCCTAGCGTCGGCTAGTCCAGTAGCCCGTCGTCCTCGTCGGGCATCCCCGTGGCGCCTTCCTCATCCGGCATTTCTCCGGCT
Source organism: Chloroflexota bacterium (assembly GCA_021847625.1). Next base: position 8,674 of record JAJZQK010000009.1, on the reverse strand, counting down.
TCAAGGCGATCAACCATCTCGGTGAACTCCGGCCCCAGGTCCTCGCCGGTCTCCCTGGCTAGGCGGCGGGCCCAGCGGGCGACGCTGCGCGGGTCGTTCTCGTCCACGTCGCCGAAGGTGCTCGGGTCGGTCAGGCTCTCCAGCTGGGCCTCTTCCGACTTCAGGGCGTAGAATCGAGAGACGAGTTTGCGGAGGTCCGTGCTACCGCAGCGCCGGCATCGCGCCGTCGCGGCGGCGGCGTAAGTATGAAAAAAGAGACTCTGGCGGAGACCACACGCGGGGCAGCGATATTCGTAGATAGGCATTGGCAGTCACCTATGGCTCCATGGTCGCGGCAAATTATAACAGAATCGATGGTGGCAATCAAAAAAAGGCGCCGGGTGCACTGCCAACTTTGCGTGGCTTTGCACCCGGCGCTAAAAGCTCCGCTTGCTCATACGCGGTATTTCCATCTCAGGCAACGGGATGGCGGTCGATCGTAGCCGCCCGAGCTTCGCCCCCAACCCAGAGGACTACTTATGCTGCGCGAAGAGTTTGCGAGCCTCGTCTGCTACCCCTATCTCCAGACAATCGCAGAAGGTGGAATAGATCGCCTTGTTGAGTAGGGTCATGCGCCAGTCATTCTTTTCGAGTATGTTCGCGTAATCCCGCCGCTGCCGTAGTAAGCGAACCAGACGTGAGAGGAACATGGATTGCAGCGCGTTGTAATCGCGCAGTTTCGGCATCTCAATCTCTTGTTCCCGTTCGTCGGTCGGCTTCGGACTAGGTAGATCAAAAAGTCCCATCGGTCGACCTCCACCGTGCATATTCTTCGCCTGTTGTATTTGGCAGGAACCATGCCAAAATAGGCCCGCTGGGAGCGGCCGGCGGGCGAGGACGCATTCTTCGTTAAAGAAGATATCAACCTTGTCTTCTTGCGCTTGCCCTTGACACGCTACCCCCCTTGGGTTAGACTTGCGTAACAAGGAGGCTGCAGCGGCATGAGCGAATTGGAGGGCGTGCGCTACGGGACCTGCACGTTCGGACGCGTAATCGCGGTTCGCTTGGCTCCCGGGGTCGACATCCTCGGAGCAATCGAGGACGTCGTCAAGGCCGAGGGGGTTCGTGCCGGCGTTATCCTCTCCGGCGTCGCCCGTGTCAGGCGAGAGAGCGTGCGTCGGGCCTTGTCACTATTGCCGGAAGCCTTCCCCGCCGGTGATCCTCGCGAGCCTTACCTCCTCGGAGACGAACCTCTGGAGTTGATCTCTGTCTGCGGGAACATCGCCGAGCACGATGGGGAACCGGTGCTGAACGTGTATTTCCTCGCCGCCGCGGCGGTCCGCGGTGGGGCCACCTTTGGCGGGCAACTGGTAGAAGGCTGCCGTGTGGCGGAGACGGGGGAGATCGTGATCGCGGAGGTCGCCGGGCTCGCGATGGTGCGCCGCAGCGAGCCGGACGTCCGCCAGGCGGAAATGTTCTTTGGCTTGGATTGACGGCAATTTGGTTTCGATTGTTCGCACGTCAGTTGCCATGCCAGAATACCGGCAATATAATGACGATGCCATACACTCAGAGGAAAGGTGAGGTCTGCTAGCGATGACGAATGCCAAGAGCATAGATCCCGCGGCTCTGGAAATGCTGGAGGTTACCCTGGCGGAGGGCATATCTACGGCATTTGCACGCGCCGACGAAATCAAGCCCTGCCCCATCGGCCGGGGTGGCGCCTGCTGTCGCAACTGTTTCATGGGGCCCTGTCGTTTTACCGGCAAGAACGCGGAGGAGAGTCGTGGGGTCTGCGGCGCCACCCTTAGCACCGTCGCCGCGCGCAACCTCGCCCGGGCTATCGCCGGCGGCGCCGCCGCCCACTCCGACCACGGCCGCGACCTGGCCATGACGCTGCGCGCCGTGGGCAAGGGCGAGGCCAAGGGCTATACGATAAAGGACGAGAGGAAGCTCTATGCCGTGGCCGGCCTGCTGGGCATTCCGACCCAGGGCCGCTCGGTACAGGAGGTGGCCCTCGCCGTCGGCGAGAAGGCGCTGTCCGTCTTTGGCCAGCAGGAAGGCGAGGTTCCCTACCTCGCCCGCGCCCCCAAGAAGCGCTATGAACTCTGGCGCAAGGTCGGGATCGCCCCCCGCGGCATCGACCGCGAGGTAGTGGAAACGATGCACCGCACCCATATGGGCGTCGATCAGGACGCGGAGAACCTCCTCAAGCACGCCATGCGCACGGCTCTTTCCGATGGCTGGGCCGGCTCGATGCTGGCCACCGACATCACAGACATTCTCTTCGGCACTCCCACCCCGGTGCAGTCGCTGGTGAACCTCGGCGTGCTGCGCGAGGACGAGGTCAACGTGGTCGTGCACGGCCACGAGCCGGTCCTTTCGGAGATGATCGTTGCCGCGGCGAGCGAGCCGGAGATGGTGGCCTATGCGAAGGAGAAGGGGGCCAAAGGCATCAACCTGGCCGGCATCTGCTGCACCGCTAACGAGATCCTGATGCGCCAGGGCATACCGCCGGCCGGCAATTTCCTCCAGCAAGAGCTGGCCATTGCCACCGGCGTGGTAGACGCGATGATCGTCGACGTGCAATGCATCATGGAAGGCCTGACCGAATCGACCAAGCACCGCCACACCAAGCTGATCTCGACGTCGCCCAAGGCGAAGATCCCCGGGGCGACGCACATCGAGTTCGACGAGCACGACGCCCTGCGAGCGGCGAAGGAGATCGTACGCACGGCGGTCGACAACTATCCGAACCGCAAGACAAAGCCCGTGGTCCCGAACGTCAGCAACGAGCTGATCGCCGGGTTCTCCCACGAGTACATCAACTACATGCAGGGCGGCGTGTACCGCCAGTCGTTCCGTCCCCTGAACGACGCCATCGCCGCGGGACGCATCCGGGGCGCGGCGGGCGTCGTGGGCTGCAACAACGCCCGCACGCCGCACGACTCGGCGCATCTCTACATCGTCAGGGAACTCATCAAGAACGACGTCCTCGTCGTCCAGACGGGCTGTAGCGCCATCACCTCCGGCAAGTTCGGGCTCTTGACGCCGGAAGCGATGGAGTACGCCGGCGCCGGCCTGCGCGAGGTCTGCGAGGCCATCGGCATCCCACCGGTGCTGCACATGGGCTCCTGTGTGGACAACTCCCGCATCCTGACCGTGCTGGCGCAGGCGGCGACGGAAGGCGGGCTCGGCGACGACATCTCCGACCTGCCGGCCGTCGGCATCGCCCCGGAGTGGATGTCGGAGAAGGCGCTGTCCATCGGCACCTACTTCGTTGCCTCGGGCCTCTACGTTCTATTCGGCATCGATTCGCCGGTGGGCGCCAGCAGCGCCGTGACCGAACTCATCAGCAGCGGCTGGGAGGACATGGTCGGCGGCAAGCTGGAGTTCGAGCCCGACCCGAAGAAGATCGTCGAGAAGGCCCTCGCCCACATCGACGCCAAGCGGGCGGCCCTGAAGCTCGCCGAGTGGCGGCCCGACCGCTTCGGCCAAAGTGGCGACAGGCTGGTCAAGCAGGCGGCAACGCTGGCCTAAGCCAACGGAAGCCAACTCGTCCCTCGTCAGCCTCGGCGGGCGGGGGCGAGGCTTCGCCCGTAGGGAGGGGGCAAGGGATGCCAGTCTCTGACCCCAATATGATTTGACGGTTCGTGGATACGGAAAGCCCCTGGACGGCAAGGCCAGGGGCTTTGCTTCATGTCGTGGCAGGCCAAGAGGAGGGGCAGATGAATAGTCGCGAACGCGTGATCCGGGCGATCGAGCACAGGGGGCCCGACCGGGTGCCCGTCAGCTACAACGTCTCGCCCGGCTTTAGACTGCGCTACCCCCGGGCACTGGCCGACCTGCGGGCACTCTATCCGAGCGACTTCGCCGAGACGGGCTTCGTCGAGTTCGAGGGGTACCCGAAAGAGGTCGACGTTCCCGAGACCGATGCCTGGCAGACGACCTGGATCAGGCTGACCGACGAGCATATGGGCCAGGCGATAGTCCATCCCCTGGCAGACTGGAGCAGCCTCGCCGCTTACCGCTTCCCCGACCCGCTCGCGGTGGGCGACTGGAGCAAGGTGGCCGACACGCTCGAACGCCAGAAGCACGAGAAGTACGTGCTGGTCGACGGCGACACGCTCTTCCAGAGGATGTTCTACCTGCGCGGTCTTGAGGATCTGATGCTCGACATTTACTTCGAGCAGCCGGAGATGCTGGAAGTGCGCGACCAGGTCGTGGAGTACATGCTGGGCAAGGTTGCGAAGTGGCTGGAGTACGACGTCGACGGCGTGCGCTTCCGCGACGACTGGGGCAGCCAGATCCAGCTTCTGATCAACCCGGCCAAATGGCGGGCGATCTTCAAGCCGGCCTACAAGCGTCTCTTCGACGCGGTCCACGCTGGCGGCAAGCACGTCTTCTTCCACAGCGACGGCAACATCGCGGAGATAATCCCCGACCTGATCGAGCTGGGCGCCGACGTGATCAATCCACAGGTGGCGGCGGTCGGCTTGGAGCGCCTGCGGGACCTCTGCCGGGGCAGGGTCTGCGTGATGGGGGATATCGATCGCCAGGTGATCTTGCCATTCGGCACCGTGGCGGAGGTGGAGGACTACTCGCGCCAGGTCGCCCTCGCGCTCGGCTCGCCGGCCGGTGGCTACATCGGCCACTCGTTCCTCGACGGCGATGTGCCGCCCGTCAACGCCGAGGCCATGTGCCGGGCGTTCTACGCCGTGCGCTACGAGGGAGAAGAACCACAGAGTGGCGAGTAGCAATAGCGGGCCGCCACTGCGTAATCGCATGGACCGAAACAAGACTGATTAGAGCCACTAGCATAGGGCGGCGGGCGAAACCAGCCCGCCGCCCGTTTGCATCAGCCTAAGGCCGCGAACTCGCGCACGAACTGGCCGATCTTAGCGACGGCGGCGGCGATCACCTGCTCGCCCGTTTCCAGCGTCGCATAGCTGGGGTCGCCGCGCACCCCATGCTTGGTCACTTCGCGCAGGTCGACCTGGTAGGACACCGCGCCGGGGGCCCGGAAGTCACGCGGAGAGAGGCTCGTCAGCGGCACAATGGGCTCGGCCACGGCCGAGGGCAGGTCCACCAGGTGGGACCGTAGGTAAAGCTGCGCCGACGTCTCCATCTCCCCGGAGTGCGATATGCCCCCCAGGGGGCTCTTGCCTATCTCGCGCAGCTCGGAGGTGATCGCCGTCCAGTAGGTCAGGCTGGCCACGTGGATACCCTCTTCGAGCAGACGCACGGGGACGGCGTTGAGCAGGGCGGAGTTGCCGCCGTGGCCGTTGAGGATGAGGATCTTCCGGAAGCCGTGTGTGTGGATGCTGCGGCAGATGTCGCACACCACGTTCACCAGCGTATCGAAGCGCAGTGTTATCGTGCCGGTGAACCCCATGTGGTGGGGCGACAGGCCGAAGCAGACCGTGGGCGTGACGAGCACCCGCGGCTCGGCCAGCGACCGGGCCACACCGACGGCGATGGCCGTGACAATACTGGTGTCCGTGTCGACCGGCAGGTGCGGCCCGTGCTGCTCGATGGAGCCCACGGGCACGATGACCGCCGCCCCCGCCTTCTGCGCCTCTTCGAGTTCGGGCCGCCGCATTTCGGCCCACAGTACTTTGCGCTCCATGGTTTGCTCCTAGCGCGACTTGCCGCGCGCCGCGATATCCCACACCGCCTCCAGGCGGCCGTCCCGCAAGGCGTAATAGCGGTCGTAGAGGTTGATCGTGGTACAGCCGTGGCTGACGACGAACTCTATCTTGTCGCCAGGCTTGAGGCTCGTGTTGGGGGCCGCGAACTTCACCGTCCCGTGCTCCTCCGAGAGCTTCGCCAGCGAAGCGCCCGCGAGGCCCTTGGGCTCCGGCAGGCCGAACTCGCTCGTCAGCGTCTTCGCCCCCGCGTCGGTGATCGCCGTCAAGGGATTGGGCCGGCTGATGACCGTGGCCAGCACGGTAAGGGCGCACTCGAAGTCGACGCCGACCGAGCGGTACTTGGTGTCCATGAATACATACGAGCCGGCCTGGATCTCGTCGATCCCGTCGACCGTGCCAGTGATGTTGTGGGTGCCGGTGCCGCCGCCGCTCACGATTTCTACCGCTAGGCCGGCGCCCTCGATGAGGCGGCGGGTGTCGACGAGCTTCTTCGTATCGGCCAGCGCCATTTCGCGCCGCTCCGCGAAATCGGGACGCATTACCAGGTGCCCCTCGTACCCCTGCAGCCCCATGAAGCGCAACCCCTTCGACTCGGCCACCTTGCGGGCGAGGGCGAGGGCCGGTTGGCCGGGCTCGACGCCGCAGCGATTCATGCCGATGTTCACCTCGACGAGTACGCGCAGTTGTACACCCGCCGTCGTCGCCGCGGCCGAGAGCGCCTCCACGTTGACGGGGTCGTCAACCGCCACCATGACGTCGGCGTGCCTCGCCAGCCCCACCAGACGAGCGATCTTCTGGGGACCGACGATCTGGTTGGCGATGAGGATATCCCTGATGCCACCCTCGACCAGGACCTCCGCCTCTCCGAGCTTGGCGCAGGTGATGCCGACGATGTTGCCCGCCGCCAGCTGCTTCTGGGCGATGATCGGGCATTTGTGCGTCTTGGCGTGGGGACGCAACTTGGCGCGCTTGTCCGCGAAGAAGGCGGCCATCCGCTCGATGTTGCGCTCCATCGCCGGCAGGTCGATCAACAAGGCTGGGGTGTCTATGTCTTCCTTGGGGCAACCGATAACTGGTTCGTAGGCAGGCACGGCTCCGCTCCTTTGTCGGTGTGATTATCTGACCTCAGTATAGCAACGACTCGGTAGGCTGTCTATGCCGCAGGTGGGGGGATCATGAGCTAGGAGGAGATAGACGAGGAGCCAACCACAGGGCAGAAGTATCTTGGCATGGTGTACTCTCTGCTGACAAGCAGGCGGCCCTGCACGGGAAGACCGGTAACAGGTGCCACGAACCAGAAGGTACGACCGGCCGGCTCAACTGCGGGATGCCCACGTTGGAGATAGAGCGAGCCTGCGTTCCTCGGAAGAATGCCTAGTCCGGGATACCCACTACACCGGCGATTCTCCTCCGGAACTCATTCCAATCCCCGCCTTGCCGTCCGAGCACCTGAGCAATATCGAACCACGACGTGGTTGTCGGCGATTCTTGCCGCAGTTTTGCGGTGTCCAACCCTTTCATCGCTATTATTGTCCAGAAGTCTCGGAACCCCGCGTTCTTGGCCTTCCGGTGGGACTTCTCTGCCTCACCCGCACGGTTGTGTGCATTACTTGCGTCCGTTCCGCCCTTCACTTCCACAGCCACGTTCTTGTGCAGCGCCCCGGAGAATTCCTCCTGAATAGCTACATCCGGGTCCTGGGCAAGGGCGATAACCACAGTGCGTTGCGAGGCGTTCTCGATGACGATCTTGCGGCCATCTTGGTCCACGATATAGCGCTCTACAATCGCATTGATGGCGAGGAACACATCTTGGATGGCTTGCTGGCCGATGGTGACGTTGTTAGCGCCCTGAAATTGCTGGCCTAGCGTCAGGAGTGGCAACTCGTTCACGTCCCTGGGTGTGATTTGCGGCGATACCTGCCGCACTAAATTTGCCAGTGCCTCACGCATGGCTTTGCAGAACTCCGGTAGCGCCGCTCGCTGAGCCTTGCTCAACGTCCCTTTGACCTCCATACTCTTGAACTTGCCCATGCCGGTATCACCACGGTAGAAGGGTTTCTGTGGCAGGCCCAAGAGCAGACGGTAGTACCCGACCAGCGTAGGCTTGGACTCGAGGACGATTGGTACGGGGAACACGTGCTCGTCGCGAATGCCGTTGGCTGCGAGTACAGCCTGCGCATCCACGGGGACGTACGCGGCCAACTCGCTCTTGACCTCGTTTGGATCGAGGCGGCTCAGGGCATCGCCTAGCGCGTCAATCAGCCTAGTCTTCCGTGCAGCCACCAGCAGCTGGTGGAATGCAACTTGGCGTGCCGCATCCGGCACTTCGATCTGCGTACTAGCCATGCTTACAGTCATCCGCAATGTTGCCGTTCAATCGCCTCTCCGCTATCCCGACATAATCGGGATTGAGCTCGATTCCCACAAATCGACGGTTCATCCGCAGTGCTGCCATACCTGTCGTCCCTGATCCGATGAACGGATCTAGCACGAGGTCACCTCTGTTGCTACCGAGCGCTAGGCACCGTTCCACCAAGGCGGCGGGGAAAGTGGCGAAATGGGCCTCCTTGTATGCCTGGGTGTTGATATCCCAGACTGTTCGTAGGTTCCGGCCATTGGGCCCTCGGATAGCTTCGTGATTGTACAAATACCTCTCAGCCTTGGAGAACAGAAATACATACTCGTGGCAACGGGTAGGCCTGTCTTTTACACTCTCAGGTTGGCAGTTAGGCTTGCTCCAAACCACATCTGCGCGCAAGTACCACCCAGATGCCTGCAAAGCGAATGCCAGTCGCCAGGGAACACCGATTAGGTCTTTTGGCTTCAGCCCTTCCGGCGTTGGCGGCCTCATGTTCATCGTACGCGCGGGGTTCTTCCTATCGGGTGCTCGCCATGTACGGCCGCCAGATGTATATGAGTCGCCGATGTTGAGCCATAGGGTACCGTCGTCACGGAGGACCCGACGCACTTGCTCGAATACGCCGACCAGACTGTCGATGTACTCCGAGACTGATGCTTCAAGACCAATTTGACCGGCGATGCTG
>JAJZQK010000589.1 GCA_021847625.1 Chloroflexota bacterium | reverse complement strand
CTGCCCGGGTGCTCGCTACCGGGAGGGCCAGTGGAGCCTCTGCCGGCATCCCTGTCATCCCCGCGCAAGCGGGGATCCAACGTTATCTGTAGGGGCGAACGGCGTTCGCCCTCCGGCCGCGCACTGGATGGATTCCCGCTTCCGCGGGAATGACGGAACCGGCCGGCCGTGCAGCAAGCATAACGCCGGACTATTTAGACAACAAGTCCAATCGGTACAGGGAGGCGATCACTCCGCCACAGAGTCTCCCCACTGCACCTGTAGCGTTGGCCGGCCAGTCTCATTCCAATCGTCGGTATCCGAGGAGACGAAGTACTTTCCGCTGTGATAGTCCCAATCGGCGGAGTAGAGGATTAGGCTCGCCGGCCGCCCGGCCCCATATGCTTCGGCCACTGCTCGGCTGACATCCCAGGTCCAGGGTATTCCGGGCCCGCCAGGCCATGAGTCTACTGGCTCGACCCAGGCGCCGCCGATGTTCTCCGCCGCCAAGGGGGCATTATTCCAGGTTATCTCGTCCTCATCCCAATCTTGGTCCGGAACAAGCACCTGAATCCAAGAGGGTTGCGGCGGTTGGGGCTCGCAGTTGGGCCCCGGCTCGCACTGGCCCGCGTTGCCGAACTGATGCATGGTCAAGGTAGCTGAAATAATCACCTTGCCCGGCGGCACGGCGTCCAGGGGGAAGGTAACATAGTACTTGGCAAGACAGGCCCAATCAGCCACATCGCCTTGGTTTTGGACATTGACTTGGTCGCTATGGCCATAGTTGATCTCTCCCCAGTAGGTCCACGTATCCTCCCCCCACCAGGCACAGGTACCCGTCGCTACGGTACCACCCACGTCGGCATCCGGCACTGCCATGGCGTTCAGTCCTCGGCGGATGGCGATAGTCTCTCTCGGTATGGAAGGTGGCGGCGTGTACGTAGGCAGGCCGAAGGCCAATTGACCCCAGGTTACTGGCCGCCCAGAGTCTAGATTCTCGGGCCAGTGTTGATCCGGGATAGGCGTACCGCCGGCATCGTCTCGATCATGAAGACTCACTCCCATTCCCCAGACAGCTCCCACCGGCGGTTCGCTAGACAAGCCCAGACTCTCAAATGGGATGTAGAAGTTGGCGGTCCACCCTCGGTCGTCTACATCATCATTGAGGGCGTTCCCCCGCCAACCCGTTCTGCTCGTGAACGGCGTTGCGGCGCTGACCCACTTACCGCTATCGCCACGGTAGGCGGTCTGGAGAGGCTGTTCCTCAGAGCTGTTCAGCATCACCACGAAACGGTGGGCGTTCGCACCCGGGGCGGTGCCGACATTGCCGTCGAGATCGAGGTAAACGCCGACGGCATCCCAGTTTGCAAGATCTTCCGAACTAGGCGTGGTATCGTACCAGAGGCGGCGGTCGAATATGGCCAAGTAGATAAACAATTCCAAATCCTAGTAGCCTATGCGAACGTCCGCGTAGTTGCTGCTCGTTCCGACTTTGCCCAACCAGAAGATAGCCAGCTGCTTCCAGCTCGTTTCATCACTCAAACGAGAGATGTTGACCTGGTGCGCGGAGGATCCCTGTGCCTCTTGGTTGCTCACGAGAGGTAGGTAGACCCGGCTCGGCGACGCGGAGAAAGCGTCGGGCTGTCCAAGCAAGCCGACGCAGGCCACAGCCAATGCCAGCAGAACGACTACTCTTCGCATAGGTCACTTGACCTCAATCTACTTCATAGGCTACTAGTGCCGTCGGCTATAGTGACAAGGCGGCACGTGGCCAGGTAGGACGGCAAATGCGTTAAGCCTCCATTGCAGTGTGGCCAGCATCTTGACCTGCTAATCACAGCATAGCGGACGCCGACCTCCGGCGCAATCGCCAGGTTGGTCTACCTGACGCCGAGTGTGTTGTCCTAGTCCTCACGAACTGACGAAGCCTCGATACCTGCTTAGATGCAGTCCCACTGTGCTGGCACGAGAAGGTCAACGTTGGACCTGATCGGCCGTATGTACCGCACAAAGAAAGTACGGGACCCTGCGACCGGGTCCCGTACCGTTCCCCGGGCGATCAGCTCGGTATGAACCTCTGACCGCCCGGGGTGTATGTGGCTAGGCTGATGTCTGGCTCAGCCGAGAGCCTGGGGGGTGGCCACTGGCGTCGCGATGTGGTTAGCCATTGCTCCCCTGCCCACTCCCATGTACTGGAAGCCCAAGGCCCGCATGTCCTCTGGATCATAGATGTTGCGGCCGTCGACGAGCACGGGGTGCCTCATCGCCTTCTTGACGGCGGCCATATCGAGTTGCTTGAACTCGTTCCACTCGGTGACGACGACGAGCGCATCGCAGTCTGCCGCCGTCTCGTAGGCGTTCTGGCAATAGGTCACGTTCTTGAGTTGGCGGCGGGCGTTGTCCATGGCCACCGGATCGTAGGCCTTGATGCGGGCGCCCTCCACCTGGAGCAGGCCGATGATCTCCCTCGCCGGTGCCTCGCGCATGTCGTCGGTATTCGGCTTGAAGGCCAGGCCGAGGACGCCGACCGTGCGACCACGCAGGCTGCCCAGGCTCTGCAGCAACTTGCTGAGGACCAGGCGGCGTTGGTCGTAGTTGATCTCCGCCACCGCCCGCAGCAACTGGGGATGCGCGCCATGCGTCGAGGCCATGCCGATGAGGGCGCTCACGTCCTTGGGGAAGCAGGAGCCGCCCCAGCCCACGCCGGCGTCGAGGAAGGTGGGGCCGATACGCTTGTCCAGACCCATGCCGTGGGCCACCTCCTTCACGTCCGCGCCGAGGTGCTCGCAGACGGCGGCCATCTCGTTGATGAACGATATCTTCGTGGCGAGGAAGGCGTTAGAAGCGTACTTGATCATCTCGGCGGTGCGCAGGTCGGTGATCATGATCGGGCACTTCAAGGGGCGATAGAGCTCGGCCACCTCTTCCGCTGCTGCCCTGTTCAGCGAGCCGAGGACGACGCGGTCGGGGTTCGTGAAGTCGTAGATACCCATGCCCTCGCGCAGGAACTCCGGATTGCTGACGACCGAGAAGGGCACACCGTCTTTCGTGTACTTGCGGATGATGTCGGCCACGAGGTCGCCCGTGCCGATGGGCACCGTGCTCTTGTTGACGACGATGATCGGCTTCGTCATGCTGTCGGCGATGCCCCGGGCCGCCTCCTCCACGTGCTGGAGGTCGGCGTGTCCACCCGCGCCAGACGGTGTGCCGACGGCGATGAACACCAGGTCGGCCATGGGGATGGCCTCGCGGTAGTCGGTGGTATAGCTGATCCGCTCCGCCTGGTAGTTTCGTGCCACCAGCTC
>JAJZQK010000588.1 GCA_021847625.1 Chloroflexota bacterium | reverse complement strand
GCCGGCGGCGGCGATACGCACGCGTTCCTGGGTTATCCGGTAAAGCGCCTCTTCGATCTCGCTCTGGACCGTCCGTCGCACGGACTGACGTTGGAAGCCGAAGAACTCGCTGCCATCGTACTCGACGACGAGGGCAAACTGGCGGGATGCGTTACCGTTTAACACCAAGGGCCACCAAATCTACTCCACCAACTGAATCTGCGCCATCGGCGCGGCGTCGCCGTGACGTGGGCCCAGCTTGATGACGCGCGTGTAGCCCCCCGGGCGTTCGCCGTAGCGCGGGGCAATGACGTGAAACAGCTTGTCCACCAGTTGCGAATCGTAGATCTGCGTGAGCGCTAGGCGCCTGGCGTGCAGGTCACCGCGCTTGCCGAGCGTGATCAGCTTCTCCGCCTGACCCTTGATCTCCTTAGCCTTGGCCTCAGTCGTCACGATCTTCTCGTAACGGAATAGGTCGCTTATCAAGTTCCTATACAAAGCCAGCCGATGATCTGTAGGGCGCGACAGCTTACGGCCGGCCACTCTATGTCTCATTCCTCACTCCTTTGCCAGCTACCTACTCTTGCGGCGGCGCGCCGACCGCCTTCTGTAGCCCTGTTCGACCTCGTCCTCTTCCCAATCCTCTTCGTTGGACAAGTCGTACTGCGAGTAGTCGGGCTCCAGCTCCCCTTCGGCCTCTTCCCCGGCCTCTTCCTCGGCGACGGCCTCGGGTTCCTCCTCCCCTTCTTCCCCTTCCTCTTCTTCCTCTTCCTCGGGGAAGGAGGGGGCGGCCTCGGCCTCGGCCTCTTCTTCTTCCTCTTCCTCTACTTCTGCCTCTTCACCCTCTTCCGTCGGGACGAGGGATTCGGCTTCAGCCTCCGCCCCCTCGGGCGCCGCGGCGGCCTCGGCCTCGGCCGCGCTGGCGGCCAGGCGTGAGCCCTGGATGTAGCCGCGGGCGGTTAGGCTATCCTTCAGCTCGTCCAAAGACTTGCGGCCGAAATTACGCACGCTCAGGAGGTCGTCCTCCGTCATCTCCAACACCTGGCCGACCTTGGTGATGCCGGCCCGCTTGAGGCAGTTGTAGGCGCGCACGGACAGGTCCAACTCCTCGATGGGCACGTCGTAAAGCGTGGCGGGGATGGCCGTGGCCGCCGCCACCTGCTTCTCCGCCTGTGGCTCGGGCTTGCCCGCCAGGGCGGACAGCACGCCGAATTGCTCGATAAGGATCTGCGCGCTCTGGGCCACGGCCTCGCCGGGCTCGATGGTCCCATCGGTCCATACGTCGAGGAGCAGCCGCTCGTAGGTGGTAACGCCGATGCGGGTCTCCTCCACGATGTAGTTCACCTTACGTATGGGCGTGAAGATGGCGTCGACGGGGATGACGCCGATGGGCAGGCCCTCGCGGTGGTCCCCCGGCGTGTAGCCCTTCCCCTTCTGGACGGTGAGCTCCATATTCACGTCGACATCCGGAGAGTCCACCGAGAACAGGTAGAGCTCGGGGTTGACCACCTCCACCTCCGGCGGGCACTGGACATCGGCGGCCGTCACGCGGCCAACGCCTTTGACCTCTATGTGTAGGGGCTCCGGGTTCTCGACCGCGGACCGTAGACGTATCTGTTTGACGTTGAGTACGACCTCGGTCACGTCCTCGCGCACCCCCTGGATATCCGAGAACTCGTGGTAGACCCCGTCTAGCCTGATCGAGTTCACCGCCGCCCCAGGTAGAGATGATAACAGCACGCGACGCAGGGCGTTGCCGAGGGTCGTGCCGAAGCCCGGCTCCAGCGGCTCCATCTGGATGGTACCGTGGTTCCCGGACTTGGCGATTGTCTCGACCTTGGGGATGACTATTTCGAACAAAGGTCAGCCTCCTTCGGGCGGTCAGTAGCACTTAGGGGGCAGGCCCAATGCAACCCTTCCCTAAGTCGCACAACTGCCCCTCCGCGTCCTTGGTTTACTGCCTACCTTACTACTTACCTACTATAATATTCGACGATGAGCTGTTCCTGGATTCCAGGCTCCACTTCCGCCCTGCTGGGAATGGAAAGGACGCGGCCCGACAGAGCGGCTGAGTCGAGGCTGAGCCAACCGGGGACGTTCTTCCGCTCGAGCTCCTTGGCCATCACTTGGAAGTACTCAAGCCGCTTGCTTCTCTCGCCGACCCCGATCAGGTCGCCTACCTTGACGCTGAAGGACGGCACGTTGGTCTTGCGCCCGTTCACCATGAAGTGCCCGTGGCGGACAACCTGCCGCGCCTGCGACCGCGAATCGGCGAAGCCGAGGCGATAGACGACGTTGTCCAGACGGGTCTCCATAATCTGGAGCAGGTTCTCGCCCGGCATACCCACCCTGCGCTCCGCTTCGGCGAAGTTGCGGCGGAACTGGCGCTCCAGCACACCGTAGATGTATCTGACTTTCTGCTTCTCGCTGAGTTGGTTGCCGAACTCCGACACCTTGCGGCGGCGGCGCTGCCCACGCTCGCCGGGCCCGTGGGGCCGTCGGCTGGCCTCCACCGCGCACCCGGGCGTATAGCACCGCTCGCCCTTCAGCATTAGCTTGATCCCATAGCGCCGGCACCTCTTGCAAACCGGCCCCGTGTACCTTGCCATTACCTCTCCTCGACCTGCCCCAATCTGAATCTAGACTCTTCTCCGCTTGGGCGGACGACAGCCGTTGTGCGGGATGGGAGTGACGTCGGTGATCGTGCTGATGGTCAGGCCGGCGGCCTGCAGCGACCGGATCGCCGCCTCACGGCCGGAGCCGGGGCCCTTCACGTAGACTTCCACGTGGCGCAGGCCATGCTCCATCGCCCGCTTGGCCGCATTATCGGCCGCCAGACCTGCCGCGTACGGCGTGCCCTTGCGCGAGCCCTTGAAGCCGGACCCACCCGACGTCCCCCAGGCGATGACGTTGCCGTTGGGATCGGTGAGGGTAACGATAGTATTGTTGAACGTGGATTGGATGTACGCCCGCCCGGCGGGTATGTTCTTGCGTTCACGCCGCCGAGTGCGCGCGCCCCTTCTCCTATCTGCCAAGGTGCAATCTCCTTAAACTCAAGCTCTAGGGTTACTTCTTCGCCGCCGCCTTGCGCCGACCGGCCACGGTCTTGCGGGCCCCGCGCTTGGTGCGCGCGTTGGTGCGCGTGCGCTGGCCGTGCACCGGCAAGCCACGCCGATGGCGAATGCCGCGGTAGCAGCCGATCTCGATCAGCCGCTTGATGTTCATGTTGACTTCGCGGCGCAAATCGCCCTCGACCTTATACTCGCGATCGATGATCTCGCGCAGACGGACGATCTCTTCCTCGGTCA
>JAJZQK010000587.1 GCA_021847625.1 Chloroflexota bacterium | reverse complement strand
GCGATAACGGGGGCGGCGCGAACTGCTGCATTTCGTAGCTCTCGGATCAGCACCGGGTCTACTGTCCTGTCCAATGCGCCAGCCACACGGCCAGCAGCCCGGCCGCAGCTACGAGAAAGGCCAGTTCGAGGCCAAGGTTGACGATGGCCAGTCTCAGGCGGCCGAACTTGCGGGACGCGATCCCTGCGTTCACGTGGGTCTGTCGGATCAACTCATCCTCGATACCAGCCACATCCAGTCTGTGCATCCTGGCTCTGAAGTCGTCAAGCGACATAGCCGCAATGCTCCCGAAGAAGAACGGCGATCCCTGCCCCTCCTCCTGCTCCCGAGGGGTAACATCCGGGTTCGGTGCCCTGACGGAGTTGTAGACCGAGAGGATGAAGGCTACAGCGAATCCCCCCAGCAGCAGGGAGAACAAGATGCCCTGGACTTGCGTTGGCTGCCAGGCCATCGCTGGCTTAAGCAATCCAATCGCGGCGGCGCCCCCGGCGATGATAGCCCCCTGGAAAGCGAGGACGATCAGTGCCTTGTTGTCCGCGTTTCCTATCCAGCCGACCACCCTCTCGATGTTCTTGTAGGAAGCCTCCATTCTCATTTCCACTTCAGACTTTGGACTTCCCTCGCTGTTCGCTTCAAGGCGGCCCCTTCGATGGATGAAGCGCAACCCCTGCACCAGACATGTGCCGATGCCCATCCACGGGAGCTTCTCCATCCATCCCATTGCCGCCCCCTCCGACTTGTTGCACGATTCTGTGCAACTCGGATGCCACAATAATAGGCACCTACAACAGCCTCTCGACATCCTTCCTGTAGCTCGGCAAGGACAGCCTCCCGTCAGGCCTGACGACTATCTTGCCCAGTTCCTGAAGCCGCCTGGTCATTGCCCGCTTAGATACGCCACACCACCGCGCCAAATCGGCGATGGCGCTCCAGCGGGTCAGATCCCAATTGGGTATGGCATCATTCATGAGGTACTCCGGCATCAGCAAGAACGCGGCAAACCGCTCGGACTGGAACTCGCGGCGGTCAGCATCGTTCATTCGCCGGCACAGCATCGGATCCCGAATGGGCGATATGTCCAGACCGGGCAGTGCCTGCTGGTGGCTGCGCCCGCGGTTGAGATGAAGTACCCAGTGGCCAGCTTCATGGGCCAGACTGTATGCCTCGGTGCCAAAGAACTCCTGGAAGTGGTCCTGCCGGTACTCGTTCATCTGGATCGTGCGCTGGCCGTTGTATGCCGGATCGATGCGGGCAAGGATAATCTCGCCCGGCGCCTCCTGTATCGGCAGCCAGACTACCTGCAGCTCCAGAGTCTGCTCGATCATCTTCTCAATCGGGACGGGGAGAATCACGCGAGCACTTCGCTGCCGTTCGTACTCTCGAATCAGATGGAGGGCGCGCCGCTCCAGCACAATGTCTGGGATGAACTCAGCTGCCGGGAGCATCATCGGGGTCGCCTCTTTCCGTCGCCTTCGAGTCGCCTTGGGCGATGCGCAGCATCGCCTCGATCTGCTCGTCCGAGAGTCGCTGGTCCTTCAATCGCCGAAGCAGGGCTCCTACCCCTGGATTGCGAATGAGCGCAGCTTTGACGACCTCCGTGGGCACTCTCGTCTGCTGGGCCAACTCCACCAGCCCCGTCATGTCCTCCGCTGAGAGACCCAAGGCCGCGCCGAGTGCGCGCACTTTCTCGTCGCTAGGTGCTGCAACAATGCCCGCCTCGATCTTGCTCAGATAGGTGAAATCGATCTCAGACCGCCGAGCGAGCTCTCGCTGTGTCAGGTCTGCTGCTAAACGTAGCGCCCTCAGCTTTGAGCCGAAATCCATGATACCTCCACATCCGCCTACATGATATCACAGTTGAACGAAATCGTGCAACAATAGGGACCAGAGCGGACAAATAGCCCGCTCAGCATCGCAGACCACAATATCCCGAGGCGGCTCGTGGGATTGAAAGGCAGAAAGCGCCTCCCATCTGGGCTTTGGACCCCGCCCCAAACCCGGGAACACAAGGCCATCGGCCGAATCTTGCGGCCGACGATCAGATCCACAACGCAGCTGGCCTGGGGATCAGGAAATGGAATCCATAGCCTATCCGCGCTAATACTTTCCATCTGTAACAAAACTCCCTCAGCAGCGTTGTATAGAGCAAGACCGTTGAATCGATCCCGTCTCAGGGCACAGCCTCGCTTCGAAGCAATACCGCTACGTCTGTAGTGCGCCGCTTGGAGTGTGCCCCCAGGCCCGCGCGAAGTGAGGCGTGCTCGACAGACGGCACGGCCGTGGGGTTGCGGACGTTGCGCACCGCCGGAGGCGATGGGCCAGGATCTTCAGGTCGCAGAGACCGACCCATCTTCCTCGTCAGCCCCGCCAGTAGTCGCACCTCAGCGGCCCGTACGCCAGCTAGAGGTCTCGGGATTCGTCCAGGGAGCCGTTCACCGGGTTAAGGAGGTAACGGTGTCCGTAACGACCCTCTCGCCAGCACGTGCGCTGCGCCGGCCACGGCGCCTCGATATGCGCGCCGTCTTCGGGCTCTTCCTCTTGCTGTTTGCCACCGGCGGATCGATCACCTTCTGGAGCGCCTCCTCGGATACTCGCGCGGTCCTGGTGGTGACCCGCGACCTCCCGGCCGGAGCGGAGCTCCGCGACGGGGACCTGGCCGTGGCCAGGGTTCGGGTCGACGATGCCATCTACCAGGCCTCGGTGCCGGCGGCAGAGATGGCGAGCCTTGTGGGAAAGCAGTTGGCCGAGCCGGTACACGCGCAGCAGTTGCTGGTCCGGGCCCAGCTTTCCAGCCGCCCCCGGCTCGGGCCGAATCAACTGGCGCTCACCATCGCCACCAGTCCCGAGACCGCCGTGGGAGGTCAAGTGCGATCGGGCGACGCCGTTCAAGTTCTCCTGACCATCAACAAAGGCAAGCCCGAGGCGCAGACGACCGTGGTGCTGCCTCGCGCCACGGTCTACGACGTCGGCTATGACCAGAGGGTGACGGTAGTCAACACCGAGATGGCCGACCGCCCGGGCGCCCAGGGGCCGGTCAAATGGCTGACGCTGGTCGTGACCCAGGAGCAAGCCCTTCAGCTCGCCCAGGCGAAGGGGCAAGGGGACCTGGACGTGGCGCTGCTGCCCGTCGAGCAGGGGAGCAGCGAGGCACGAGAAGGAGGGGCACAACCCAGGCCGTAGAGGGGGTGAGGGCATGGATCGGCCAGGGGGCATTGGTCCCCAACCGCTCAGGCTGGCCGTTGGCCTGGGCGATCCGGAGCGCGAACGGGCGCTCCTCCCGGCCTTGAGC
>JAJZQK010000586.1 GCA_021847625.1 Chloroflexota bacterium | reverse complement strand
AACGCCCTCTTATGGCAAGATCCTCCAACTACGTGCTCACATCCTTGAACATAGAAAGCTGTCATCGCTTGCTAGACTGACTGTAATGAGGGTTACTGGACGAGATCACCTGGCCGTCGGCTCACCCCCCACCAAGCTTCGGCAGGGGCTTCTTCCCGGACAGGTCCCGGCCCGCGACGCCCTCAGCGAGCCGCCGCCGGGCTGGACGCCAGCGACTCCACCACTTCCTGGATGGTCGACTGCCACCCCTCGCCCATTCTGCGGCGGTCGAGCCTGATCTGGCTCGTGGTGAACTCCACCTTCCGACCCAGGCGCTGCACGAGCGCCGCCCTGTCCACGCGCGCACTCTGGTCGAGCCGCACGACCAGGTAGTTGCCGTCGGCGAAGATAGCCTGCACGCCACCCCGCCCGGCGCCGCACTTGAGCTGGACCAGGAAGAGCAGGTTAACTGCCTCCTCGGGAGGCGGACCGAACCGGTCGCGCATCTCCAGGCCGAGCCGGCCCACCTCTTCCTCCGTTTGGGCGGCCGCCAAGCGCTGGTAGATATTGAGCCGCGTCGCGTCATCCGTTACGTACTCCACCGGCACGTAGGCCGCCAGCGGCAGGTCGACCGTCACCGGCTGCACCTGCCGCTCGGCGGGCACCTGGCCGCGCATCTCCTCCACGGCCTCCGCGAGCAGGCGAGAGTAGAGGTCGAAGCCGACGGCCGCGATATGCCCGTGCTGCTCCGCCCCCAGGAGGTTCCCAGCGCCACGGATCTCGAGGTCCCGCAGGGCGATTTGGAATCCGGCGCCCAGGTCGCTCGCCTCGAAGATCGTGCGCAGCCGCTTCTCGGCTATGGGCGTCAGCCGCCTCCCTTTCCCGAAGAGGAGATAAGCGTAGGCCCTGTTGGCAGACCGTCCCACCCGACCGCGCAACTGGTATAGCTGGGCGAGGCCGAAACGTTCCGCCTGATTGATCAGGATGGTGTTGGCATTGGGAATATCCAAGCCCGACTCGATGATCGTCGTACAAACCAGGATATCGTACTTGCCCTCGGCGAAGTCCAGCATCGTACGCTCGAGCCTGTCCTCGGGCATCTGCCCGTGGGCAACCCCTACCTTGGCCTCGGGCACCAGGTTCGCCACCCGCCGGGCGACCTCTTCGATCCCCTGTACCCTGTTGTGCACGAAGAACACCTGTCCCCCTCGATCTAGCTCGCGCAGGATCGCCTGCCTGACCGTCGAATCGCCGTACTCTCCCAAGTAGGTCTTGATCGGCAACCGTTCCTCCGGCGGCGTGGCTATCGTGCTCATGTCCCGCACGCCGGCCAGCGACATGTACAGGGTTCTAGGGATAGGCGTGGCGCTCAAAGTGATTACGTCCACCTCGCGCCGCAGCCTCTTGAGCTTCTCCTTATGAACCACGCCGAATCGGTGCTCCTCGTCGATCACGAGGAGCCCCAGGCGCTTGAACGAGACGTCCTTCTGGAGCAGCCGGTGCGTGCCAATGCAGATGTCAACGCTTCCCTCTCGCAGACCCTCCAGCACCTGCAGCTGCTGCCGGGGCGATCGAAAGCGGGAAAGAACCTCCACCCGCACGGGAAACGCCTGCAGCCGCTCGCGAAAAGTCGCGTAGTGCTGCTGGGCGAGGACCGTCGTCGGCACCAGCACCGCGACCTGCATTCCGTCCATCACCGCCTTGAAGGCGGCACGCAGGGCAACCTCCGTCTTGCCGTAGCCGACATCCCCGCAGATCAGCCTGTCCATTGGCCGTGGGCTCTCCATGTCGGCCTTGACCTCGGCGCTGGCCTGGAGCTGGTCGGCCGTTTCGGGGTAGGGAAAGGAAGTCTCCAACTCCGCCTGCCAGGGCGTATCCGCCTGATAGGAGTGGCCGGGGGCCAGTTGCCTGGCCGAGTATATCTCCAGCAGGTCCTTGGCGATGTCGCGCGCCGACGACTTGACCTTCTCCTTCGCCCTCGTCCACTCGGCCGTGCCAAGTCGGCTGAGGACAGGCTCCTCCTCGCCGGCCCCGCGATACTTCGTCACCCTATCGGCCTGATCGGTCGGCACGAACATACGGTCGCCCGCGGCGTATTCGAGAACCAGGTAATCCCGCTCCACGCCGTCAACCGCCATCTTCGTCAGGCCCTGGTAGCGACCAATGCCGTGGTCCACATGCACGACAAGGTCCCCGGGCACCAGATCGCTCAGCAACGAAATGGGAACGCCCGCCCGTCGCCGCGCCACGGGCCGCGGTTTGGCTACGCCAAAGAGCTCGGCGTCGCCGAGGACGGTCAAGGCCGGCGCCTCCAGCCACCAACCCTCCGCCACCGTTCCCCGCACGACCGTCAGCGAACCCGCGGCAGGAACGCCGGAAAGCGATTCTTGGGGCGAGACGAAGATGTCCTCTTCCCGCAGCATCTCGCTGATGCGGTCGGCCTGCCGGCTGGTGACCACGACACGCCGGCCCTTCGCCACCTGATCCTCGCAGTCCCGCAAGGCTGCCGCCAGCCGACCGCCCCACAGCGCCGCCGGCAAGAACGGCAATCCTTCCGCCCGGAGCTCGCCGTCCTGCTCCTCGGTAACGAGACTAAGGCGTCTGCGGGCAAGAATCCGGTCCGCCAGGTCCGGCCGGCTCAGATACGGCCTGGGCAGACCTCTCGGCATCTCCCCCCGGGCTGCCAGTTCCTCGTATACGACCTCGGCCTCTTCCGCCAAGGCCTCGGCGGACCTGGCCAGGAGAGAGGGTTCGTCCGGTATCAGTAGCCCATCCGGGCCGAGGTAATCGAGGAGGCTGCTGCCGGCGGCGTACGACGTGTAGGGCTCGAGAGACGACGAGACGTCGCCCCGCGAAAGCGCCTCGCGGTCTTTGGCCCAGCGGTCCGCCGCCTCCGGGGAAAGACCGCCCAGGTCAAGCGTCGACAGCACAGACGCCAGGTCTCGTGCCAGCCGGGGGCCCAGCTGCCGGGGAGCGGCGATCGTCACCGCGCCCGATTGGCTCTCCGAACGCTGCGTCA
The DNA here is from genome assembly GCA_021847625.1 of Chloroflexota bacterium. The sequence goes on along the minus strand of JAJZQK010000586.1, from coordinate 299 downwards.
CCGGATCGAACAGGCGGATGCTGTCCACCTGCTCCCCGAAGAACTCCACGCGGATCGGCAGGTCTGCCGAGGGTGAGTAGACGTCCACGATGCCGCCCCGGCGGGCGAACTGCCCCGGCTCCACGACCATAGTAGCCGGCTCGTAGCCCAAAGCAACCAGCCGTTCCGTGAACCGCTGCAAGCCGAGCACGTCGTTTCGCCTGATCATGAAGCGCCTGCCCAGAAGCTCCTCTGGCGCCAGCAATCGGTGCATCGCCGAACGCAGGTCCGCCACGACGAGCGAAGGTCTCCCTTCCGTA
>JAJZQK010000585.1 GCA_021847625.1 Chloroflexota bacterium | reverse complement strand
GGCCGAGCTGGCGGCTTGCACCCAGTGCAAGGTGACCTACGCCTCGCCGATCAACTTCACCGCGGCGGTTGTGAACACCAACCTCCCGGGTGAGGTGGTCAGCGCGGTGCGCAGCGATCCGTCGATCAACTCGATCATCGTCGGCTTCGATCCGCCGGCGACGTTCGTCATCCCCGCTCTAGACCAGGCCGGACTCAAAGGCAAGGTCAAGATGTACTCCCAGCTGGGCACTACCTCGGCGCTCAGCTTCATCGCGCAGAACAACATCATGACCGCGGATGTGGGTGCGTCCAACGAGTGGGGCGGCGGGGCCGGCATGGACGAGATGGTGCGGCTTCTCACCGGCCAGCCGATCGTCAACGAGAACGTCCCGCTGCTGATGCTCACCGCGAGCAACCTCCCGCCGTCCGGAAAGCCCTTCACGGGTGACTACGCGGGATTCCAGGCCAAGTACAAGGCTCTCTGGGGCCTGAGCTAATCCATCCCCCAGCTCCCTCGCCCGGCTCCCTCCTGCGGCCGGGCGAGGGACCCTTTCTTAGGAGATCTATGGACGACGCCGCCACTCGAGGGGATTCTCCGTCCGCGCTCGCGGTCGAAGGAATGGAGAAATCCTTTGCCGATGTCAGGGTGCTGCACGGAGTCAACCTGGCCGTTGCGCCGGGCGAGATCCACGCATTGCTCGGCCCCAATGGCTCCGGGAAATCCACTCTGGTAAAGATCCTGGCCGGATATCACGAGCCCAGCCAATACCGGAAGCTGGAGATCGGAGGCGTCGCGGTTCCCAAGGAATACCACCCGAGGAGCTTCGGAGTCCGGGTGGTGCACCAGGACGCCGGACTGGTTCCAGACCTCTCGGTGCTGGAGAACATAGCCCTGGGATCCCGATACGCGACCGGAAGGGCGGGTCTCATCCGCTGGCCCCGTACCAGGAGTTTGGCGCGCGAGGCTCTCCAGCGCATCGGCCTCAACACTCCCATGGATGCCGAGGTGGGCACCTTGGCCGCCTGGGAGCAGGTCGGTGTCGCGATCGCACGGGCCGTGAGCGGCGCGTTGAGCGAGATCCGATTGCTCATCCTGGACGAAGTGACCGCCGCACTGCCCAAGGAGGAGGTGCATCGCGTGAGCGACGTTGTACAGCGGTTGGCCGCCAGCGGCGTTGCGGTGCTCTTCGTCACCCATCGCTTCGAGGAGGTCTTCGAGATCGCCCAGCGATATACGGTCTTTCGCGATGGCCGCAACCTGGCTGAGGGAGACGTAGCCGATATAGACGAGGACGGGCTGATCGAACTGGTGGCGGGCAGGCGCATCGAGCCCACCGGAACCGCGGTCTCCGTCGGCTCCAATACCGCTGCCTTGTTGGAGTGCGAGTCGCTCAACAGCCCCCGGCTCCGGGGAGTCTCGCTTACGGTCGGCAAAGGCGAGATCTTGTGCGTTACCGGCCGGGCGGGTTCCGGCAAGAGCGCTTTGGGCAGGCTGCTGTTCGGGGTCGAACCGGGCGCTACTGGCAGGGTGCAACTTGACGGCAAGGCGCTGTCGGTGTCCGCGCCAGCCGAGGCCATTGCGGCCGGCATCGGATACTTGAGCCAGGATCGTACCGGGCACGGGATAGTCCCGGGAGGAAGCGTCGCCGAGAACTTGACCTACCTGCGCATTGGCCCCCTGGCCGGGCGACTCGGCCTGAGCTCGGACCGGCCGCTCGAGGAACTCGCCCGCCGGCTCGTCAAGGAATACGGCATCGTCCCCGCCGATCCGTCTGTGCCGATAGAGGCGCTCAGCGGAGGGAACCAGCAGAAGGTCCTGCTGGCCAGATGGATGCAGATGCAGCCAAGGCTGATGGTCCTGGACGAGCCTACTGAGGGTATCGACGCGGGCGCCCGCGACGACGTCTACCGGATCATACGCCGGACGGCGCAGGAAGGGACTTCCTTCCTTGTGCTCTCCTCCTCCATCGAGGAGGTCGCCGAGCTGGCCGACAGGGTGATCGTGCTGGCTGACGGTTCACGTATCGCCGAGCTCGAAGGGGCTGAGATCACGCCCGAGCGAGTTGAGGAATTGTCTTTGTTGGGTGCGGGTACCACGGCGGGGTCGTCCTCGTCGGGCAAGGAGTGATGGTGGGAGAAGGGGATCAGGCCGCTGCGGCGGTGGAGGAAGTCGTTTCCCCCTCGTCAGGAGGGTCCTCATCGGTTGCGCAGGTGGCCGCTTCCGAGTCGCCGACGCGGCGCCGCCGCGCCGGCTGGACGAGTTACGGTGTCGCCCTGGTGACACTGGGGCTGTTCGTGCTCTTTTCGATCACCAATACCTCGACCTTCTTCACGGTTGCCAACGTGCAGATCATCGCGGGTTCGAACTCCATCGCTCTGCTGGCGGCGCTGGCGGCGCTGGCGCCGCTGGTCGCCGGGGAGTTCGACCTCTCGGTGGGAAGTGTGCTCGAGGCGTCTTCGGTCCTGGTGGCGGTGGCGGTGGGTGAGAAGGGCTGGAACCCCCTTCTCGGCATCGCGGCGGCAACGGTATTGGGCTGTTTGATCGGCCTCCTGAACGGAATCCTCGTGACCAAGGTGCGGATCTCCTCCTTCATCGCCACACTGGGCGTGGGATCCGTGGTCAGCGCGCTGTCGCTGTATCTGACCCACGGCCAGATACTCTTCCAGGGAATCCCTGTCTCGCTGAGGAACTTCTCTCAGAACAACGTCGTCGGCGTGCCGATCATCGCGATCGTCGCCCTCGCCTTCGCCGTAGTGGGCTGGGTGGTGCTGGAGAAGACCGTCTACGGCCGCCGCCTGCTGGCCACCGGTCTGGCGCGCCAGGCGTCCGAGCTTATGGGCATCAAGACGAAGCGGATGGTGCTCAGCTCGTTCGTGATCTCGGGCGGGATCGCGGCTACCGCTGGATGGATCCAGCTCGGGCACGTGGGCTCGGCGAGCACGGGTATCTCAGCTACGTTCCTGCTGCCCGCGCTGACGGCCGGTTTCCTGGGAGCCACCACCATCAAGGTGGGTCGCTTCAACGTTGCCGGAACGGTGCTGGCGGTGGCCCTTGTGGCCATCGGCGTCTCCGGCCTGGAACTCAATGGCGCCCCCAACTGGGTTATCCCGCTCTTCGACGGCGCGGTCCTGCTGGCCGCCGTCGGTGTCTCCCGGCTCTCGGCAAAGGGCCGGGCGGCCAGGTGATGTTATGGCATGGTTCGTGCGCCAGGTGGCGCACCTCGAATAGGTCAAAAGCAAAGGAGAGATAGATGGATGAGATGCTGGCGGCGTTGAAACGCCAGTACCAGATTGAACAGCTGGTCACGGAGTACAAC
>JAJZQK010000584.1 GCA_021847625.1 Chloroflexota bacterium | reverse complement strand
CTTTCGCGGGAATGACGGAACCGGCCGGCCGTGCAGCAAGGATAAGGCCAGACTATTTAGCCGAACTTAGAAAGGGGGAGATTGCCAAATTGAGTACATCGTATTACTTCCGTTGCCCTACGACAATCCTGACTGGGCCTGGCGTTGCCAAGCAGGTTGGCGAGCAGGCAAAGAACGCCAAGGCGTCGCGTGCCTTGGTGGTTACCGACCCCGGCATCGCCCGGACGCCGCACCTAAAGACAGTCACCGAGTCCCTGGCGGCCGCCGGCCTCGCCTACGAGGTCTTCGACGGCGTGGAGCCCGACCCGTCGATCTCGGTCGTCGAGCGCAACGTGGCCGAGATCGCGAAGGGCAACTTTGATACATTCGTCGCCCTCGGCGGCGGCAGTTCGATCGACGTGGCGAAGGGCCTGCGCCTGTTAAGCCAGTTCGGCGGCAAGTTGCGCGACTACGCCCCCGGCGACAAGGTCCCCGGGACGTTGACTGCTCCTCTCTTCGCCATTTCCACGACGGCCGGCACGGGTAGCCAGGTATCCTTCGGCGCCGTCTTCTCCGACGAAGCGCGCGGCACCAAGTTCACCATCGGCAGCCCGAAGCTGGCGCCGACGCTGGCGCTGAACGATCCACTGGTCACGATGGGCGCGCCCGCTTCTGTTACCGCGAACTCGGGAATGGATGCGCTTGGCCACGCTGTCGAAGCCTACATGTCGACCAATGCCAACGCAATGGGCGATACGTTCGCCCTGCGGGCGATCCGACTCGTGGGCAAGAACCTCCCACGGGTTATGGAAAACGGCGATGACCTGGCCGGTCGTGAGGCCATGCTATTCGCCTCGACGATCGCCATTATGGCCGGCACCAACACCGGCCTGGGGGCCGATCACGCCGTGGCCATGCCTTTGTGCACGCTCTTCCACCTGCCGCATGGCCTGGTGATCGGCATGATGCTGGCGTCGGTAATGGAGTACAACCTGGAGGAGCGGATCGATCGATTGGCCGAGGTGGCCGAGGCTCTGGGCGTGGATACCGCGGGCCTGTCGAAGCGGGAGGCGGCCGTCAAGGCGATCGAGACCGTGCGCGCGCTCTCCGTGAAGGTCGGCCAGCCCCAGCGCTTGCGGGATATCGGCGTGACGGGCGACAGGCTGGGCCAGGTGGCGACCCTGACGATGGAGAGCTTCCAGGTGCCCAACAACCCCCACAAGATGTCGCCCGAGTCCCTGGAGGACATGCTGAAACGCGCCTACTAGATGAGTGCGAACGCATTTGAAGGATAAAGTCAGGAGGAAGTTAATGGGAACCGAAGCTACCAAAGTGATGGTGCTAGGAATCGACGGCCCATTCACGGACCGCGTTTATCAATATGCTCAGGACGGCAAATTGCCGACGATCAAGTCGCTGATCGACAACGGCGCCTGGACCGTCAATTGTATGGTGCCGTTCCCCACCATCACCCCGCCCAACTGGACGTCGATTGCCACCGGTGCCTTCCCCGGTACCCACGGCATCACCTGCTTCAACGCCCACAACCCGGGCGATGATCTGCATGAGGTGCATCAGGCTTTCCTCGGTCGGGAGAACCAGGCGGAGGCGTTGTGGTCGTCGGCCGCGCGGGCCGGCAAGCACTCGATCGTGCTGAACTGGCCGTCGAGCTACGGTATCACGCCGGAGAACACGATTGTCATCGGCGGCTACGGCGTTTCGCTGAACGAGTGGCGGGCGACCATTCCGGAGCACAAGGGCAACTACCGGGCTGACGTCGCCGACGATCAGCTCTTTTCGATCGAGCCCTATCCGTTTGCCTCGGGGATCACGCTGCGCTCTCCGGCCGGCTGGCAGAACCTGCCGGCGGCCAAGAGTATGCTCGAGGCCGACCTCAAAGTGGCCTTCCGCAAGCCGATCGTGCCGGTGACCGACGACGTCGTCTGGCGGATGCTGGTCGTCGACCCCGACGGGAAGGGCTACGACCGCGTGCTGCTCTGCTCCGGCAAAGACGCGAGCAAACCGTTCGCGGAACTGCGGGCAGGCGAGTGGAGTGCGAACCTCTACAGCACCTTCAAGACCGAGGAAGGCGACAAGAAGGCCGTCTACCGGATCAAGTTGCTGGAGCTGGCGAAAGACGCCTCGCGCCTGCGGATCTACGTCAGCCCGTTGTGCAGCACCAGCAGCTGGAGCCATCCGGCCGGCGTGATGGGCGAGATCGAGTCGAAGGAAGGCCTGCCGATCCCGTACTCCGGCTTCAGCGCCATCAAGCTCGACTGGATCGATCTGCCGACGTTCATGGAGCTGAACGAGTTCCAGCACATCTACTTGGCGGACGCCACGTCTTACCTTCTACAGAACAAGCCGTGGGATCTGTTCTTCATCCATTACCACATGCCGGACTGGATCTACCACGTCTGGTCGAACAAGATGGACCCGGCCACGAACCCCAACCCCGAGGAAGTGGCGCTCTACCAGGATATGGAGCTGAAGGTCTATCAATCGATCGATCGGGCCTTCGCCCAGACGCTGAAGGAGGCCGACGAAGACACGCTTATCGCCATCGTCTCCGACCATGGCGGCAAGGCGACGACGGGTGAGTTCCACCCGGCGAAGATCCTTACCGAGGCCGGCCTGACGGTCTTCAAGGATGCCAAGCCGGACGAGCCGGTCACCTTCTCGAAATACGAGGTGTCGGACCTCTTCGACCGCACGATGATGGGCTGGTTCCGCCAGGGCGAGTCGCGTGAGATCGACTGGTCGAAGACGCGGGCCGTGATGCAGCGCTCGTGCTACGTGTACGTGAACGTGAAGGGGCGCGACCCGCACGGCATTGTCGAGCCGGGTGAGGAGTACGAGAAGGTGCGCGACGAGGTAATTCGTGTGCTCTACGACTACACCGATCCCGTCACGGGCAAGAAGCCGATCACCTTCGCCCTGCGCAAGGAAGATGCTCGCGTCCTAGGTCTGCATGGCGACCGTGTCGGCGACATCGTCTTCGGTTTCGGCGGCTACTTCGGTCGCCAGCATGGTGGCCCGGTGACGACGGCCCAGTACGGCATCGGCTCGCTGAAGGGTCTGCTGATGCTGAGCGGTCCGGGTGTCAAGCGGGGCGTGGTCGTCGACCGCACCTGCTGGATCGTCGATATGGTGCCGACGATATGCTATCTAACCGGAATACCCGTGCCGCGCAACGTCGAGGGCTCGATCATCTACCAGGCATTGGAGGATCCCGAGGCTAAGTCCAAGGAATTGGACGGCATGAAGAGGGCCTACGACCGGATGCAGAAGGCGTACGGCGAGACGGGCACGCTGATCTGCTAGGGG
>JAJZQK010000583.1 GCA_021847625.1 Chloroflexota bacterium | reverse complement strand
GGCGACAATGCCAATTGGATAGAGACCCGGGCTCTTCATTGCATCACTCCTGACGGTGTTAGGCCGAGACCGACGGTCAAGAGACTCCCCATTCACTCGATTCGTCTTGCGATCTTCAGGAACGCCGCCTCGTCGGCCTTGAGCCAGAGGACCTTTGCTAGAAGCCGGTCGGCAGGCGGCAGCTGGCCCGCATGGGCCACGCATAAGCGGGCCAGCATGCATGATGCCTGGCTGTCATAGACCTCGATCGGGTTCTGCGGATGCAGGCGATAAACGATGCTGGGAAATAGGCTGGAGTGAACGTCGAGGTGGCCCTGCCGTTGAAGTTGTTCTGACCTATCGCCAATGATCTCACACAGCAACCGCTGGGCAGTCGCTTCGCTCTGGTCCTGATCCATCCCCGAGGTATCGGCCATCCGGGGTATCGAAGGCTGGCAGGACCCCAGGTTGTTCGGTGCGAACACGTGCAGTCGCCTGCGGGTGTTCTCCAGGTAATGGGCCATCGTGGCAAGAAACGGCATTCTGTGGCAGAGCCCACGCACTCTCGCGGGCCAAGGCCTCGCCCGAGAGATGGCCGCGGCGGCGCCGGCCGGGGCCATCGGTCCGGGTCCCTTGCCGCCCGGCGTTGTGACGAATGCGCTATGATCGTCTTTCCGTGGCGCTTGTGCCATTCGCCTTCTACTCGCCCTCATCCACCGGCAATGCGTGGGGTCTGGACGATCAAGTTCGCCGCTGGGTCTAACCTGTCGATTAACCGGGCAGAGCCCAATCCATCGTCGAGTCTGAACGCGGCATATCCTCTGGCCGCATTCTCATGGAAGATACGCTCAGCCTCGCGAACGGTCTCCTCTGCGTCAACATCCCACTCCACCTTGGTATCACCGGACGCACATAGTATGCGCAGCAAGCCCATTTCTCTACCCCCTATTGGCGTTGAACAGACGGCAATCTCACAAGTCACAACGATCTTCATTGGGCCTACAGCCCGCAGCACCGGCAGAGGCGAATCACCCCGTTTGCCATGCAACTCCAAGTATAGCTAGAACATGACCGACTGTCCAGTATACTGGTAGCGAAGGGCATCAAACGTTTTGTTGAGACTAATGTATTGTGTGCGACTGTAGGGGGCTCATGGTGGCTGGTGTAGGTCGCCCGCGGAAGGACCTAGGCGGGACCAGAGGGTGGCTCGTGGTGGGCACGGACGGTTGGGATGTCTCTTGGGCAGTCCTCTCCTTTGGCCCTGTGCCGATGAACCGGCTGTTGACATAGATGCCTATCGACTGGTGGGGCGCATCCAGACTAGGGATTGAGCTGAATGGGGTCGCAGAGGTTCTCGGCGCTCGCCGCCACGCGACCGCACTTCCGGCAGATGTACTGACCATCCCTTGCCAGGGAAGCCACAAGCTCGAATGGGCAACACTCCAGAAGCCAACACAGGTGGTTCTGATGGCGAGCCTCGTGGTCGTCGATATCCTCAATGATCTGGACCCTACTCACTCTCTCGATCATCTCCTTGCTCACCTCCGGCGATGCCATTGTACCGTTGCGCGGCTTGGTGGCTCAATAATACCCCTGCCGATTGATAGCGGCAAAGACCGTTCTCTCGAGCGGACGTTGTCAGGCCAACGAATGTGCCGTGCCCTCTCTATTCGGACTGGCCGGCGCGTACCCTTCTCAGGTAGAATCTGGTTCCCCTGTACTCGGTTTGGACCAGGCGACCGGTGGCCAGAAGTCGGTCGACGACGGTCCAGTCGGCCTGCGCTCTGGCGAGGAGGTTGGCCACGGCTTCCTCGCGCATGGGGTGAACGGCAGTGATGCTGAGCAAGTCCGCCTCCGCGTCCCCGGTGAACGCAAATGCGCTGCCCTCGTAGCCGATGAGATATTCCACGTTCTTCAGGTGGCTGCTGAAGATCTGATAGGCCCGGCTTATTGCCGCCTCGTCCGGGGACTGCACATCTGGCTCAGCCGGCGGCCTGGTGGGAATGCTGAGGCAGGCCTTGGCCGGCTGCAAGCGGGAGACGAACTCGGCCACTCCCGCTAGTGACTCGGGCCCATCATTAAGGCCCTTCACCAGCATCGTCTCCGTCGTCAGCTCGCCGGCGAAGGCACCGGCGAAGGCGAGCATTCCCTCGAGAACCTCTGTCAGGCTCAACCCACCATGGGGGCGATCGGTCTGGCGCCAGACCTGGGGGTCAACAGAGTCCACCTTCAGCGACACCCAGTCCGCCCTTGCCAGCTCGGCCCTCACGTCCTCCCGCCAGAGTAGAGACGCATTGGTGATGACGGCGATCGGGATTCCCAGCGGGCGGAGAAGGTCTATCTCCTCGCCCAAGTGTACATCCAGCGTTGGCTCTCCGTCCGGTACGAAGGCTAGGTAGCCCACGGTTTCGCCAGCCTTCAGTGCGTTCGCCAGTTTCTGCTGGACGGCCCTTGCCACCTCCTGCGGGCGATAGAACTCCTGGCGCTGAAGAGGCATTCTCGTGGTGCGCCCGACCTGGCAGTAGACGCACGAATACGTGCAGACCTTGGGCGGGATGTTGTTCACCCCCAGGCTTCGCCCCAGGCGTCTGGAGGGTACCGGTCCGAACGCATACACGGTTCTCACCTCCGGCCTATCCTTGAACCGCACTTGACCGAGACATTGCCAACTATGTCTATTCCATTCTACATCAAGATCGGGGATTCGTACAGTATATTGGTATCCGCGGTTGACTGAAACGTCACATGTGACTATCATATTGGTTGGGGAAGCGTGGGCTGTCCGGTAATGGTCTGTCCGCGTGGCGACTCGATTCGGGCGAGCATCAGCGGCAACCCTTCCGGCTACCCGGGGGGCGAAGACCGTCTGCTCGACCGCCCTGCTGAGCCGATTCACACGGGGTGGATGGCCTTTCCTGCGAAGGAGAGAGGGGGTAACGAAGAAATGCCACAGTATGCTGACCGGCCTGACCAAACCGGACGAGGGCACGGCGAGCGTGGTTGGACTAGGCTTGGCGGTGCCGCAGGTTGCCCTGGTGATAGCCTTGCTCGTTCTATCATGCCTGGCCTTCGCGGGGCTCGGGTCGCTGGTATCCGTGTCCGTCCGCGAGGTCTGCGAGGCCCAGACGCTGGCCAACTTCTTTCGTTTTCCGATGATCTTCCTTTGCGGCGTGTTCCTGCCGGTGGCCAGCTTGCCGGGGGTACTGCAGCCGGTGGCGTACGCGCTGCCGTTGACCTATGCCGTGGACGGTCTCCGCGGCGCGCTGCTGGGCGCGGGGACGATGCCGGGTGTCGTCGACCTTGCGGTGCTGGCGGTCTTCGCGGTGGG
>JAJZQK010000582.1 GCA_021847625.1 Chloroflexota bacterium | reverse complement strand
AAGAAAGGGGCCGAGGTGCTCTTCGTGGTGCCCTCTGCCGACTACTTCGGCGAGCCCCATTACTTCACCTTCCTCGGTTATCTCGCGCTGTTTCACGAGATTGGTCTGGACTACACGTTCAGCGCCTTTGCCTCGGAGGGCGGCAACTTCGGCCTCTTCACCTCGCACGAGATGATGAAGCGGCTGAACGCCAAGATCTACGCCGAGGCCAAGCGCCTGGGCGTGAAGTGGATCCTGGGCGGTGAGTGCGGCCATATGTGGCGAGTGATCCACCAGTATATGGATACCCTGAACGGCCCCGCCGACTTCCTGGAAGAGCCGGTGTCGCCGATCACGGGCACCAAGTTCGAGAACGCCGCCTCTACCAAAATGGTACACATCAGCGAGTTCACGGCGGACCTGATCAAGAACGGCAAGATCAAGTTGGATCCGAGCCGCAATGACCATTGGCGGGTGACCTACCACGACTCCTGCAACCCGGCCCGGGCGATGGGTCTCTTCGAGGAGCCCAGGTACATCCTGAACAGCGTGGCCAACAACTTCTACGAGATGCCGGAGAACACGATCAGGGAGCGGACCTTCTGCTGCGGCAGCGGTTCGGGCCTGGGCACCGACGAGAACCTGGAGATGCGTATGCGGGGCGGCCTGCCCCGGGCTAACGCCGTAAAGTACGTGCACGATAAACACGACGTCAACTTGCTGACATGTATGTGCGCCATCGATAAGGCGACCCTGACCCCGCTCATGGAGTACTGGGTGCCGGAGGTGAGCGTGGGTGGCGTCCACGAGTTGGTCGCCAACGCCCTGGTGATGAAGGGCGAGAACGAGCGAACGACCGATCTGCGTGGTCAACCGATCCCCGGCAGAGAGGAAAGCGCTGATCGAGAGGAGGTCGCGGCCAATGTATGACGGAAGCAAGATCATTCCGGGCCTCATCATCTTCGTGGGGCTTATCACCTCGCCGTTCTGGTACAACGCGGCCACGGGGATGGCGGCTGCTCCCCAGCTGGCTGCTCCTACCACGGCGACGCAGTGCGTGGAGCCGGCAGACTGGATGAGGGCCAACCACTTCAATCTGCTCTACCAATGGCGCGAGGACGTCGTGCGAAACGACAACCGCGTCTACACCGCGAGCGACGGCAAGACTTACGATGAGAGCCTAACTAACACCTGCCTTAGCTGCCACACGGACAAGGCTGCCTTCTGCGATTCCTGCCACACCTATGCGGACGTAAGCCCGAACTGCTGGGATTGTCACGTGGTTCCTGGGGGTGCTAGTCAATGAGCGCGACGAGTAGAAGGAATTTCCTGCGGATGGCCGGTCTGGCGGTGGTAGGCGCCGGTCTCAGCCCTGCAATCAAGGCCCTGGCCGACGAGGAATTCGAGCTCGCCGGGCCCCACTCCCCTCTGATGCAGGGCGGTGGGAAGAAACGGCTGGCCATGGTCGTGGACCCGGCCAAATGCGCCGTGGCCGGCGATTGTACGGACTGCATCACGGCCTGTAACACGGCCCACAACGTGCCGCAGATACTCGACCCCAACCATGAGATCAAGTGGATCTGGGAAGAGGACTACGAGCACGCCTTCGCGACGGTGGGCGAGAGCGAGTTCGCCACGGGTGGGCTCAAAGAGCTGCCGATCGTGGTCATGTGCAACCACTGCGGCAACCCTCCGTGCACCAGAGTGTGCCCCACGCAGGCTACCTGGAAGCGCGAATCGGATGGCATCGTGATGTACGACATGCACAGATGCATCGGTTGTCGCTTCTGCATGGCCGCCTGCCCCTTCGGGGCTAGGAGCTTCAACTTCGAGGACCCCCGTCCCTATATCCAGAGTCAGACCACCGATTTCCCGACGCGCACCAAGGGCGTTGTCGAAAAGTGCAACTTCTGTGAGGAGAGGCTGGCGAGGGGAGAGATTCCCGCCTGCGTGGAGGCCTGCAAGCAGCAGGCGCTCGCCTTCGGCGACCTGGAGGACCCCAATTCGGAGGTCAGGAAGTTGCTGGCAGAGCACTACACGGTCCGGCGAAAGCCCCAGCTGGGCACGCAGCCGCAAGTGTATTACATCGTGTCATAGGGCGAGGTGGATATGATAGACAAAGCGCTAAGCGGAAGCGGTAAGTATTGGGGCTGGCTGCTGTGCCTGGTGGCCGTGATCGGCGTGGGCTTCGCCTGCTACCTTTGGCAATTGAACGTTGGCCTAGGCATCACCGGGATGAGCAGGGACGTGTCCTGGGGCTTCTACATCGCTCAGTTCACCTTCCTGGTCGGCGTGGCCGCCTCGGCGGTCATGCTCGTGTTGCCCTACTACCTGCACCACTACAAGGCCTTCGCCAGGATCACGATTATGGGCGAGTTCCTGGCCGTCGCCGCCGTATTGATGTGTATGCTGTTCATCGGGGTGGATATGGGGCGGCCCGACCGTCTCCTCAATATGCTGCTGTACCCCACGCCCAACTCGGTGATGCTCTGGGATTTCATGGCCCTGTCCGGCTACCTTCTTCTGAACATAACAATCGGCTGGACGATGCTCACGGCGGAGAGCAAAGAGGTACCACCGCCGTCGTGGGTCAAACCGCTGATCTATCTGTCCATACCCTGGGCGGTGAGCATCCACACGGTGACGGCCTTCCTGTACGCGGGCCTGCCGGGGCGGGAGTTCTGGTTGACGGCGATCATGGCGCCGCGCTTCCTGGCCTCGGCCTTCGCCTCCGGTCCCTCGCTCTTGATCATACTGGGGCTTATCTTGCGCCGCTTCGCGGGGTTTGATCCGGGCAAAGAGGCCCTGCAGAAGCTGGCGACCATCGTCACCTACGCGATGACCATCAACGTATTCTTCGTATTGATGGAGTTCTTCACCGGCTTCTACAGCCAGGTGCCCGGTCACATGGAGAGCCTGACGTTCCTGTTCTTTGGGCTGGACGGCTATTCTCCGTTGGTGCCGTTCATGTGGCTGTCGGCCGTGCTGGGCATCGGCGCCGTGGCGGCCTTGATCGTGCCGAGCGTGCGCCGTAACGAGCGGACACTGCTACTGGCGGCGATCGCGATATTCGTCGCCACCTGGATCGACAAGGGACTAGGCCTGGTCGTCGGCGGCTTCACGCCCTCGCCGCTGGGCTACATCACGACCTATACGCCCACCGTGCCAGAGCTGCTCATCAGCCTCGGTGTGTACGGTATCGGCTTCTTCGTCCTCACCGTGCTCTACAAGATCGCCATCGGGGTGAAACAGCAGGAGGCGGAGGGTGAGGAGCCCGAGGGGCATGCCGTCGCGACAGAGACTAGGATAGGAAAGGCGGTCGCCTAGGGC
>JAJZQK010000581.1 GCA_021847625.1 Chloroflexota bacterium | reverse complement strand
GACATGACCTCGTTCATCCACGAGGAACTCGACGCGCTCGGCCAGTTGCACGTCTTCGACGACAATCGGCCCAAGGCGGTCCGCTGCGTCCATCCGCTCGTGACCCTCATCGAGAAGCTCGACGCCCTTCATCGCCGGGTACCTCGTGCCGATGTGGCGCCAGCGACGTTTGTACGGCACTTCGAGGATGCGGCACGCATCATCGCAGCGGAGGGGGACCTGCCCGAACTGGACGGGTACGAGAGCCCCCGTGCCTTGGCCGACGAGATGTTGGCTCAACGCCAGGTCGCAGTCCGGCCCGAGGCTTCCGACGTTGCGTTCATGCCGGACACGGGCGCTCGGTTCGCTGACATCCGGCGCGCGCACCTGGCCATCGCCCCGATGTTCTGGGGACCACGGACCGGTATCGACGAGGCGTGCGCGGCCATCCGAGGATGGATCAGCAAGAGATTGTAGGGTTTTGGGTCGGGTTCGTGAGCGTCGGAATGTCGGGGGTGTAAAGGACCGGGTCCCCTGCGCACCACTCCACGCACTCGGAGTCACCAAGGAAGTCGATGGGTTAGGGCCGGAGGGGGTGTACGGTCCGAAATAGCCATGGAATAGCAACTGGCGGCGTCGCCGTTTGGGTGGCAATGAAAAACCCCCGTAACCTTGATTGGTTACGGGGGCTCGATGTGGCGGGGTGTAGGGGACTCGAAGCGATGGGCTCCAGCCGTCCGAGACGCAGCGAGTCGTGACCGAGTGCTCGACGCTCTAGATGAGCGGAGGCCTGCCTCGTTCGCCGTGAGCCTCTCGTCGATCTATACAAGCGGCCGCGGTCGCTTCGTCGCCCGGTGTCGGGCTCAGGACCCCTAGCTCACAGGCGGGTCGCCATGTCTGGAGGTCGCGCTGTGCCCAGTCCGGTGCCCAAGCCCGTGCCGCAACTCCGTCCCCATCGAGCAGCACGGGGAAGGTGACTCCGCTCGCCGCCGCCCACTCCTTGACCGTCTCTCTGCGTTCTCCCACGTCCACGATCAGGACCTGCACCCCCCTCTCCCGGTAGGTCTTCCAAAGGCTCTCGAGATGCGGGGCCTCGGCGTTGCAGAAAGGCGCTACTTGGCGGCGGTGGCCGGCATGACGATGTCGCCCTTGGTCTTGCCGACGATGTCGAACAGTTCCTGCTGCTCCGTCGCCGGGACCTTGAAGCGGGCGAGCGACTTCTTGAACTCGGCCACCATCACGCCCCACTCCTTCTCCGTGATGTTGAGGTGCACGTGCGCCACCTTCATCTCCTTGCCGGTGTACTTGCACGGGCCGCCGGTCACCTGGCAGATGAGCGCGGAGACCTGGAACTTGAGGTAGGCCGCGGGCGACCTCTTCCGGCCCGCGTCGATGGCAGGGTTGGCGTTGAGCGTCTTGTTCGTCACCAGGCGGTCGATGAAGTCGTCGGTGACCTGGGTGATTCCCACGAGCCCGCCAAGCCGATCGTAGAGCGGCCTCTGCTCGGCGCCCGGCGCCGACGGCTCGCTGGCCACGGCCGATGAGCTGCCCAGGAAGGTGAGCACGGCGGCCATGGTGGCCCTGACTGGATTCTTGCTCATGTCTTCGTCTCCTCGCGGCGCCTCGCCCGGCGCCAGGGTCCGGTAAGATCCGGCTGGTTGTCTGAATGGCCCTTTACGCCGAGGCCCCAAACCTGCATCGCGTCTTGGCGAGGTGCCGAATGCAGACCTTGTGCCGCCCTAAAGCCGTCACTTTCCCGCGCAGAGTCCTCCAGTTCATGTCCGAACGGACATGGGTTGGTCCATGTCGCATTGGATATGATGGGTCGATGGCTTGGCTTCGTGAGCGGCTTGAACGGGGCTACGGAATGCGGGCCCAGAGGATGACCGAGGGGTTGCTGATGGCGGCGGCCCTCGTGTTTGACGACCTGCGCCCGGCCTACCTCGCATTCGCCCTGCTGGCCTTGCAGGCCGTGCTGTCGCCGCTCGTCAGCCCCGTCGCCCTGCTCTGGCTCTGCATCGATCGGCGGCTACCGCCCGATCGGCTCGGGAACCTCTACTTCGACATGGCGGGGAGCCGCGGAGCCGCGGCGGTCTCCGGCTTGGCACTGGTGGGGGCATTCGCCCTCATACACTGGGCGAACATGCCGATCCTCGGCCGGGTGCTGATCGGGGCTCCGGCGGCCTCCTGCATTCTCTCCGCCGCGGTCGGTTTCTGCGCGGGCTGCGGGTACTACGTGCTCGGACGAGATGCGCTGGTGCGCGCGGGGCTCGTCCGAGGCACACCGGAAGGAGCACGCGATGTCGATGTCGACAAGGGTTAACGCCAACTGCGTCCTCAGGCGGAACCTGAAGCGCCAGCCCTACGGACGCTGTTCGGTCTGCACGCTCAAGCTGAGCAGGTGCCACGCCTGGCAGGCGAGCGTACCTTCGTTCGGGATGCTCATCCTTGCACTCGCGGTGAACGTGGTGCCTGCCGGCTGGCCGCTGCGCGTGGTCGCGTTCGCGCTCATCGTGTTGGTGGTGCTCGAAGGACTCGCGAACCATCTCCGCACGGATCGACTCATCTACAGCGAGTACGTCCTTCGCGAACACAGCATTCGCCTGGAGCGCGCGGTGGCCGAAGCGACGCGCGAGCTGGGTGAGGCCAACCGGGCGCTGGCCACCTCGAACCTGGAATTGCTCGAGACGGACCGATTGCGCGCCACGCTCATCGCCAATGTGACGCACGACCTGCGCACGCCGCTGACCGTCATCAAGGGGGCCGCCGACAACCTGCTCGATCACATCGCGGGCGCGCTTGCCGCGGGACAGCGCGAGTACGTTGAGATCGTGCGTGACCACGCGACGCGCCTGACTGTCACCGTCAACGAGCTGCTGGCGTCTGCACGACTCCAGGCCGGCCAGGTCGAGATGGTGTCCGAGCTGCTCGACGTCCAGGCAATCGTCCAGGAAGTCGCGGCCGGGCTTCAGACGCTGGCGCGTGAGCGCCGCATCCACCTCGAGGTCCGCGGAGAAGGCGTCCGCATTGCGGCCGACCGCGAGAAGCTCCGGCGCGCCTTCGAGAACCTGATCTCGAACGCGCTCAAGTTCACGGACGTCGACGGGCAGGTGGTCGTGGAGGTGACGGTCGGCGACGATGCGGTCGACGTCGCCGTGCGTGACTCGGGGCACGGCATTCCCTCGGCTGAGCTGCCACGGCTATTCGAGCGCTTCTACCGCGGCTCGACGCTGCAGCCCGGGACCGGGCTTGGCCTCTCCATCGCTCGCAACCTGGTTCGCCTCCACGGCGGTGACATCAGCGTGGTGAGCGAGGTCGGGCGCGGCAGCGAG
>JAJZQK010000580.1 GCA_021847625.1 Chloroflexota bacterium | reverse complement strand
ATCCCCGCGGACGGCCTGGTTCCTCGCCGAGGGCTGGAAGTTCCGCGACGCCGACCCGAGTGATCTGGCGCTGACGCTCCATCGGCTCGGCGGCGTCGTCTGCCTGCTGGTGGGGGTCGGGGTATTTATCGGCGGCCTCGCCAGGTGAGCAAGTCGCACACTCGCCGTGCTGCTACCTGGGTGGCCCGGCGAGAAGGGTCGGAAGTAGCAAAAGGCGCCGTGGCGGCTTCACCGGGCCACGGCGCCGATTTCAGACTTGCAGATCGGCGCGGTTCAAACGGTCGCCCCGCGCTTAGCGCTTCCGGAAGAGGCCCAGGAAGTGGTCCTCGTATTCCTCGAACACTCCCCAGCGGTCGAGCTCGGCCTTGAGGTCGCGCGGGTCGAGGTCCCCGCTCTGGACGGCGGCAAACATCTCCTCGATGCGGGCCCGTGCCGCCCGCGGCAGGCCCCGCTCGCTCTCCAGCAGCCCCCGCCGGCCAAGCTCGGCCACGTTGTGGCCGACGGAGCTGGCCGTCATTTCGTACATGAACTTCATCAGCGACACATCCCACAAGTGGTCGACGCCGCGCATTACCACGGCCAGGCTCTCGCCTCGCTCGTCAAGGTCCGCGGTCAGCCTGCCGGCCACCGCGGGCAAGGGGTCGGAGACGACGCTCGTCTCCTGGAGGTCGTTGCGGTAGGTATACATCAGGCCGGGCGAGTTCGGCCCGTGCTGCTGCAGAAGGTACTGGGCGTATTCCTCGCCGTGCTCGAAGCCGCGGAAGAGGTTGAGCAGGTAGTACGGCGTGATGATCTGCGGACGCTGGACGGTCACCTTTCCCTCGCGGACGACGGTCTCGTCGCCGCTGGGCAGCACCTCGGCATAGGCCGGCTCGGTAAGCAGGTAATACGTGATCATGGTCGTGCCGAAGGTCGCCAGCTTCTGCTTGGGCGGCCTCAGCACCACCGTCCGCTGGGCGATTTCGGCAAGGATTTCCGGGTCTAGAGGCATCAGGACTCCTGTCTTCTGTCGACGAACGCTTTCCCGACGCGGGGCCCAGGCCCTACGCCGAACCAGGAAGAAATAATACCTCCATCGCCCCTTGGCTGCAAGCTCGGTGCGCGGTATACTGGGGGCGCCTTATCGGGCAAACCCTTCAATCCACAGTCGGGAGTCACGAGTCATGGAGAACACGGAGACCTGCCCCAAGTGCGGCGGCCAGGTGGTACAGGTGGAAGCGCTGGGCGGCAGCGGGCAGATGGTCCTCGCCAAGGCGCGCAGTGCCCTTTCCCTGGGCATCATGCGGGGCTCGACCCTCACCGCGCACACCTGCGTTGCCTGCGGTTACACCGAGCTCTACGCCACCAACCCTGAAGTCCTCAAATAGCAGTACATGCGCGGTCGGAGGGAGACTAACCGCGGAGGACGCGGAGAACAGGGGGAATGCCCGATTCCTTCCGTCTCCTCCGCGGTCTCCGCGGTGAAAATCCGTCTACCGCGTAACTCCTGTAAAACAAAGGTCGTCCGCGAGGGACTGATCGACCTGGTGGCGGTCGGCCGCGAGCGGCTGAGAGACGCCGACTGGGCGGCGAAAGCGGCAAAGGCGTTGGGGAAGGTACAGGCAGGGCCAGGAACGGCGACAACCTTCGCATAGCAGCCAAAGCTGGTCAAGAGCGCATGTGGTCAGAGATCGATGCTGACCTACCAGGCCCTTGATGGCGACCACGGCAGGCGATAACACGTAGGGGCACCGGCGACCGAAGGGAGTTCCGCAACGCGGGGCGGTCGCCATTTGATGACAAAGAAACAATTGCCGTATTCGCGAAGGGCGCTGTACGCAGGTTCCCTCTTCCTTTCAGATGCGTGATACTGTATGGCGAAGATCGTTCCCAGTCCCGATGCAGGAGGGGAACAGTCTCCGGCACGACTGAAGAAGGCCAGTCACGGGCCGAAATGCATCCTGCGTTCTAGCTGGCTGATCTCACGCAAGCGTACGGTGTCCATGATAGTGATTCGTGCCCGATACACCCGCACAATGCCTACGCGCTCCAAGGCATTCAGCATCCTGGTGACATACGACCGTGTTACGCCCGCCAACTCGGCAATGTCCTCGTGGGTCGGTAAAGGATCAACTATAATACCGGCGCTTGACCACAGACCCATCTCAGCAGCAGCCCGCAAGATCAATTGCGCAACTCGCGCTGAGCCACTCATAGCCACCAAGTTCTCAGTTTGATTGACGTATTGTAGAAGGCGGCCAGCGACTAGCTGAAGCACATCCTTAGAGAGCGAATGATCTTCGTTGAGGAGCTCGAAGAAGCGAGCCTGGTCTAGGAACCAAATCGAGCAGCTGGTGCTGGCAACGGCCGATGTGTAGTAGTGAACCTGGGAGACTGCCTCAACCAACGAGAAAGGCTCGCCGGGGAAGACGGGTGACGCACCACACGGGTACCCCTCAGTTGTCGTCGTGCAGATCTTTACGATGCCGGTCCGCACCGCGTAGACTCCCCGGACCTTGCTCCCCATGTTGTAGAGAACCGCGTGCTGTTCGAATCCACGGAGTATGCCAAGCCTCGCAAGTACTTCGTAGACTCGGTGACGGCTCTCAGAAGCGGTCGAAGGCAACTGCACGTATGGTCGGTCGTCTGTCGGGATTGTCAAAACACTTACCCTCCTCGACACTCTGAGTGGAGGAATGATGGCGCAATTGTGTTTCAGAACACAGACAGAGAACGCCGCTCGCACCATGATTGTATCAGGAGGTAGGCCATATTGCTATCCAGCTCACGTGCACCCGCTTGGTTTCACCCTCTTGGTTTCTCGGTGGGGCGGCACGAGCCGATGGGTCAGAGATGCCGCGACTGAGTATCGCGGCGGTGAGTTGCAAGTGTGAATGAAGGACTTGTTTGAAGGAGGACTCGAAATGAAGCGATCCCTAACACGTCGTTCTTTTCTTAAACTGGGTGTCATAACCTCCGGCATCACTGTGATCCAAGCATGTGCAGGCGAACAGCCACAATCTCCCGCTGCAACAGCTCCCGCTCCAGCTGCGACAGCTCCTGCCGCAGCCGGCTCCAGTGCTCCCAAGAAGGGTGGACAGCTGAAGATTGCCAGTAGCTCCGACTTAGCTTCATTTGAGCCGACCATTCAGCTGTGGCCGAACATACCGCTTCTGTGCAACCTCTACGACACCCCCATTCAGTACGATAGCAAAATGACTCCCCAACCCTACCTAGCTACCAGTTGGGAACCAGCGGCAGACGGGCTGAGCATCAAAATGGCTCTGCGCAAAGGGGTCAAGTTCCATACTGGTCGTGACTTCACCGCTGAGGATGT
>JAJZQK010000579.1 GCA_021847625.1 Chloroflexota bacterium | reverse complement strand
AACCCGCTGTACTCCTGTTTCACGCCTGATGAGATCGAAGCGATCGTCATCGAGGCACACTCCTACGGTCTCAAGGTGGCAGCGCATTGCCAAGGCGGGCCCAGCACCCAGCTCTTTGCTCGGGCTGGCCTGGACAGCCTTGAACACGGGGTCTGGGTGGACGACGCGGACATGGTTGTAATGGCCGAGAATGGCACGTGCTTTGTGCCGACGCTGCACGCCTGGCTGTCGCAGGACCCGGAGCAGGCGCCGCCGCCCCTCCGCAAGGCCATATTGGCCGCAGGTCACGCCGTCGCCAGGGCCAAGAGGGCAGGCGTCACCGTGTGTGCGGGATCAGACTCAGGTCACGGCAAGTTGGCAAAGGAACTGGCGTACTTGGTGCAGTGGGGACTGACCGAGACGGAGGCCATTCGCGGTGCGACGGGGCTTGCGGCCTGTCTGTGTGGCATCGAGGATTCTGTAGGCACCCTGGCTCCAGGCAAGCACGCCGACCTTATTGCCGTCGAAGGCAACCCTCTAGATGATATCAAGTCGGTCGGTCGAGTGGATTGGGTGATGAAGGGTGGTGCGGTAGTGCACGCGAGGCCCGAGCTACTCGCAGCGGTGAGCACCCTCGGCTAGTGTGACTTGGTGAAAAGTCCCTGGGTGCTAGCTGTGCATTGTGGCACCTGGGCCAAGACAAGCGCAGGGAGGTCAACTATGGCTGCTCTACCGGACTCAGGTACCGTAAGAAGTAGGACTGTCCAGCGCGACTGGAACCGGAGATACCCCGTTGCTGAGCGTGGCGAGGGCGTCTACATATGGGATAAGGCCGGCAAGCGTTACATCGACGGCTCAGGCGGTTCATCAGTAGTTACAAGTATCGGTCACGGCGTGAAGGAAATCCCCGAGGCCATGTACCAACAGGCGCAGAAGATCAGCTTCGTGCCTGCCCACGCCTTCGCCAACGAGTGGGCTTTGAAGTTGGGTGACCTCGTGGCAGAGTGGGCGCCCGGCGAGATGCGGAACGCCTGCAAGACATGGTTCGGATGCACCGGCACCGACGCCGTGGAGAGCGCGCTTCGCCTGGCTCGGTCGCACTTCGTTGAAAAGGGCCGACCGTCAAAACATCTCATTATCAGTCGCTGGCAGAGCTTTCACGGCAACAGTATAGGCACAGCTGGCGCGCACGGCTTCACCTTTCGCCGGCGGTACTTCACCCCGATGTACGTGGGCAATCCGCATATCCCTCCGGCCTACTGCTTCCGCTGCTACTTTGAGAAAACCTATCCAGACTGCAACCTGCTGTGCGCCCGCTCTCTTGAGAAGGAGATCAGGCAGCACGGACCGGAGAACGTGGCTGCTTTCATCGCCGAGCCAGTCGTGGGAGCGGCCCTAGTCTGCACCCCGGCACCAGCTGGTTACTTCGAGATCATAAGGCATATATGCAGCGAGTATGACGTTCTGTTCATCGCCGACGAGGTTATGACTGGCTGGGGTCGCACGGGCAAGTTCTGGGGGGTAGACCATTGGAACGTGACCCCGGATATCATCACAACGGCCAAAGGCATGTCGTCGGGATACACCCCCATCTCGGCGACAATCGCACGCGACAGCGTGTGGGAACCTTTGGAGTCCAAGGGCGCCGCCTTTCGCGCTGGCCACACACTAAACTACAATCCGGTGTCCTGCGCCGGGGCTTGCGCAAACATCCAATACCTTGTCGAGCGACGCCTATGGGAGAACGCGGCCGAGGTCGGCGACTACATGCTGGCGCGAATGGCAACCCTCGTTAGCCATAGGATCGTTGGGGATGTACGTGGCAGAGGCTTGATGCTGGGCGTTGAGTTCGTCGCCGACAAGCGGACCAAGGCATACTTCCCAGCCGAACAGAGGATCGCCCGACGCTTGGAGGATGCTGCTCTGCAACGAGGGCTAATCGTCTACTCCTCCACTGGCTGTGTCGATGGGATTGCTGGCGACATGATACTGCTGGCTCCCCCTCTCATCATCACGCGGGGCCAGGTAGACGAACTGGTAGCCATTCTCGACGAGGCGATCGGGGCTGTCGAGGATGAGTTGGCCATCTAGGTTGGGACCGTGCACAGCGGTGGGGAGGCTTGTTGGGGATGCTTGGAGGAGGTGCGGAAACGAACGCACCGCTCCATTGTGGGTGCAAGCGGCGCTCAAGTGCAGAAGGATGAGAAGTTATGGCTGTAGCTCTCCACGGGAGGCCAAGGCTCGTATAAGGCACGCGCCGGTAGCCATCGCGGTCATTGGGAACCGACAATTGGTAGTTGAGCGAAGCACCCGAGTTCGCGCAGGAGGTATCCGTGCAATGCCCTCACAGCTAGCTCAGATCTCCGCCGTGAGGCTCTTCGAACACGTACAGAGAATCGCCGCGTTCGGCCCGAGAGAGGATGCCAGCATAGCAGATAACCTTGCGGCTGACTACATAGCCGGGCGCTTCGAATCTCTCGGTCTGCAGGTGCAACGCCAGATGATCCCTGCCTGGGTAATCGAGCCGATTCAGCAATCGCTTCGTGTAACGAGCCCCGTGGAGATGCAACTGGATTGCCACCACGGCACCCTAACGGGCGTTACCACTCTCAAGGGCGTGAAGGGAGAGCTGGTCTTTGTCGGCAAGGGCTTCGAGGCGGACTTCGAGGGCAAGGATCTCCAAGGCAAGCTCGCTATCGCGTGGGAGGAGAAGTACTGGGAAGGCGGAGACCAGCCACGTGCCACGCTGAGCCGCGCCGCGGCGCTTGGCGGTATAGGGCTGCTCTTCACCATGAAACGGCGTGATAGGCTTCTTACCTGCTGGGGTCTCGGCAACACGCCTGCCACGATCCCATTTCTCTCGATCTCGTACCCGGACTGCCTGGCGTTGCGGGATCTAATGGCGAAAGGCCCGGTCGAAGTGGAGATGAAGGTTCTGGGCGAACCCAGACGCTCCGAGAGCGCCAATATATGGGCGATCGTTCCTGGAACGGAGCTACCTGAAGAAATGATCGGTGTCGGTTCCTGTCACCATGATACGGTGCCACTCTGCCCAGGGGCGAACGACAACGCCTCTGGCCAGGCAGTGATGCTGGAACTGGCCCATTTCTTCCGCCACAACCCGCAGAAGCGATCCGTCATGTTTTTTACTAACGGGGGCGAGGAGACCGGCCTATGGGGCGCCAGGGCCTTCGTTGACACCCACCTAGATTGGTTGTCCAAGTCTCTGAAGGCCATGTTGATGCTTGACCAGGCGGGCGGCCCGGATCCCATGGTCTTCACGGGAGGGACTCCCTGGCTGGAAGATATGTTGCTGGAGGAGGCGCGGAAGCTCGGCT
>JAJZQK010000578.1 GCA_021847625.1 Chloroflexota bacterium | reverse complement strand
CGACAAATACGCCAGGCTGGGCATCCGCGTGGGAGACCTGGTTGACGAACGGATCTTCCGGGAGAAGCTGTCGTTCGTGCTCGAGATCAAGAACCGCCTCCTCACAAAGCTCTACGGCGTAGAGCCGATGTCCCTGGAGAACATCTTCGAGGAGTACAGAGGGTACGCTCGCTCGTTGGCGCCGCATGTCGCCGACGCCACAGCCATCGTGTACCAGTCCGTGCAGGTCGGCCAGAACGTCCTGCTGGAAGGCGCCCAGGGGGCCATGCTAGACGTGGACTTCGGCACCTATCCGTTTGTAACCTCCTCCACCACCATCTCGGCGGGGGGCTACGCGGGGGTCGGCCTACCGCCCAATCGGCGAGTGCGCACGGTCGGCGTGTACAAGGCCTACACCAGCCGCGTCGGCGGGGGACCGTTCCCCACCGAGCTGTTCGACGACACGGCCGCGCATATCCGGGAAGTTGGCCACGAGTACGGCACGACCACGGGACGTCCCCGTCGTTGCGGGTGGTTCGACGCCGTCGTCTCCCGGTATTCCGTGCGGCTCAACGGCATAGAGGGCATTGCCCTTACCCGCCTGGACGTGCTCGACGACCTGCCGAGTATCCGAGTCTGCACCGCCTATCGCTATGAGGGCCAGACTCTGGATACCGTGCCCGCGAGCATCGAGTCGCTGCAAGGTTGCGAGCCCGTGTACGAGACGCTGGCGGGCTGGCAGCACAGCACGAGCGAGGCGCGGACCTTCGCCGACCTCCCTGCCAACGCCCAGAGCTATGTTCGTCGGCTTGAGGAGTTGCTGGGGTGCCCCGCCGCGGTCATCTCCGTCGGCCCGCGTCGCGATCAGACCATCATCCGCCAGGACCTATTCGCCCAGTAAAGAGATAGCGTTGTGAATCGGAGAAGCGAGTTGGAAGAGGATAAGATAGCGCGCATACGGGAGCTAATGCCGGCCACCAGGCGCGTGGCCTACCTCAACACAGGCACGGCTGGCCCGCTGCCGACCCCCGTCGTCGAGGAAATGCGGGCATGGGTCGAGCGGGAGCTCACGCAGGGTCGCATCGGCGAGGACGCGCACAAAGCGGCGGACGAGGTGAGAGCCCGCTGCCGGAGGGCGGTCGCCAGCGTGATAGGCGCCGCCGAAGATGAGGTCGCCCTGACCCACTTCACGACAGAAGGTCTGAACATCGTGCTGTGGGGCATCGATTGGCACCCCGGGGACGAGCTCGTGACGACTAACCTCGAGCATCCCGCCATCTTCCTGCCGGCGAACGCCGTCCGCGACCGCTTCGGCGTGAGCCTCAAGGTTGTCGACCTCGGCCTGGGCGACGGCGATATCGTCGGCACCCTGAGCCGGGCCTTGACGTCACGGACGCGTTTGATTGCCCTCTCGCACGTGTCCTTTAGCACGGGCGCCGTCCTGCCCGTCCGGGAGATCGTGGAGGTTGCCCACGCCCGGGGAATCCCCGTTCTGGTGGATGGTGCCCAGTCGGCCGGCGCCCTCCCCCTGGACATGCCCGCGCTCCAGGCCGATTTCTACTCCATCCCCGGCCAGAAATGGTTCTGCGGGCCGGAGGATACCGGCGCCCTCTTTGTCAGAAGGGATAGCGTGGACAAGGTTCGGCAGACTTTCGTCGGCTACGCTTCGATGGCCAAGGGACCTGAAGGCTCGCCTCCCGCGCCGCATGCGGGCGCTCGCCGATTCGAAGTGGGGGCGCGCCACTCGCCATCTATCGCGGGCCAGGCATCGAGTATAGAGTGGATGCGCGATCAGGTAGGCCTACCCTGGGCGCACGAACGCATCCGCCAGATCGCCGCCAGCGTCCGCGAACAGTTGGCTGCCATTGCGGGCGTTAAGATTCTGACGCCGAGCAACGCCGCCGGACTGCTCTGCTACAGCGTGGCAGGGGCAGACGTCGAGGCTATGACGAAACGGCTCGTCGCCCAGGGTGTCGTCGTGCGTTCGGTCCGCGAGCCAAGCTGTATCCGAGCCTCGCTCGGCTTCTTCAATACCGAGCAAGATGTGGAGAGGTTGGCCGAAGCGACGGCGAAGGAAGCGGCACGCTCATAGGACGGCCGACAGGGGCACCCTCAACTCGCCACCCACCCGACGGGTGGGCATCTTGTTCTGGTAGGCCATCGCCCTGAACTCTCTCAGGGTGCGGCCGGATATCTTCGCCGCCTGCCTGAGGCTCAACGTGAACGTGTCGGGGTCGATTTCCGCCGCTGGATCGAGCCCATCCAGCGCGTCGACGATAGTCTTGTACCGGTCGCCAGCTCTACGGATTGCGAGAGGGTCGCGCGTATCCAGCGCGACGCTCCTCTCTTGTAGCAGCCGGTCTATTACGTCTCTAACGCGCAAGTTCGCGCCTGTCCACTCGGATCGCCACTCCAGCGGGTCCATCGTACTCTGCTGACCCCAGCGACCGGGATCAACAGGCGGTAGCTCATTATAACGAATTCACGCCCAGAAGTGCAGAAGGCCTCCGCCGGCGGCGAGCGGCAACAGGATAGGTTGAGGCATCCGCGCGCCTGCTCTCCAAGGTGGTGTGCCCATCCTGCACCATGGTATACTATACGCCGAAAGGGGCGCCCACCGTGAAAGATAAGCATCTTCTAAGCATCGCCGACCTGACCGCCGACGAAGCTCGGCAGATCCTCGTCACTGCTGCCAGGCTCAAGAAGGAATGGCAGCAGGGAAAACGAACGACCTCGCTGGCAGACAAGTCCTTGGCGATGTTGTTCGAGAAGCCTTCGCTGCGCACGCGCGTCTCGTTCGAGATGGGCATGAGGCAGCTTGGAGGTCACGCCCTGTACCTATCGCCCGACGAAGTGCAGATGGGCAGGCGAGAGAGCGTTGCCGACGTTGCGCGCGTGCTCAGCCGTTTCGTGGACGGCATAACGGCCCGCGTCTTCAGGCATGGCTCGCTTCAGGAACTAGCTGCCAACTCCCAGGTGCCGATCATCAACGGGCTGTCGGATATGGAGCACCCTTGCCAGGCGCTGGCAGACCTTCTTACCGTCCAGGAGAAGAAGGGCGACCTGCGTGGGCTGACCCTGGCATTTGTCGGCGATGCCGATAATAACGTGGCTCATTCCCTTCTCCTGCTAACCGCGAAGCTGGGCATGAACTTCACGGCCGCCAGCCCGGTTGGCTTTGGCCCGAGCGAACGTTATCTACAACTGGCCCGGGGCTACGCGGACGAAAGCGGTAGCACCATCGCCGCCTACGCGGACCCGGCGCGGGCGGTGACCGGCGCCGACGTCGTGTACACCGACGTGTGGACCAGCATGGGCCAGGAAGCCGAAAGCGAGCAACGCC